>JBBQDJ010000352.1:0-4742 GCA_038319595.1 Verrucomicrobiales bacterium | reverse complement strand
TTCCTGGGAAAATGATCGCGTCGTGTCCGATCCAGCGGACCAGTTCGCCCACCGCTTCTCCATCCAGGCGCATCGAGCCGCCGGGTGCAATCATCTCGGTGTTGGCGACGATGCCTTGGGTGACCGACTGCGAAAGTCCGGCCGGGCTGCCCATCGCGAGCACTGCATCGCCAACTTCGAGAGCGGAACTGTCACCGAATTTCGCCACCGGCAACGGAGCATCGGGATTGCGCAGGCTCTTGGGGTCGATCTTCAAGACCGCGAGGTCCGCCAGCGGATCGGTCCCAACCAGCGTGGCTTTGATTTCTTGGCGATCCGCGAGCCGCACCGTGATCCTCGTCGCGCGCCCTGCGACGTGGTGATTGGTCAAAATATAGCCGTCCGGCGAAATGATGGTTCCCGAGCCGCTCGCGCGCTGCTTCTGCATCCGCCCCGCTCCACCCACTTCGGCGACCACGTGGATACGGACCAGTGCCGGATAGACCGCCTGAACCGCCGCTTCGATTTGAGGATCGGCCTTGGCAAATGCCTGCTCGGAAAAAAAAGAAACCGCCATCATCATGGCGGGAGCTGCAATTAGTTTCAATATCATCGGTCTGTGGAGAGAAAACCCCGGACGGGCTGGCACCTCAATACCGAGATCACGTGATAATCTTGTTTGTTTTTCCAGAAAAACTTTTGAGCCGCTATTCTAGGCGGGCAGGCAGTCGGAAAGAATGCCGCTGCGGGATCGGGATGAAACGGTTCCCTGTGTTCCACCCGGATCGCCACGGGGACCATCCCGAAAAGGTCCACCTGGTGGCACCTTTCGCCGATTCAATGGGTTGCCCGCACCTGGATGAACAGACGGGATTGGGGAAGCAAGGCAGGGCTGAGGGTCACCGCCACGGCCTGCATTCCGTTAGAATCTGCGATACTAGGAGTCTGGACCGCTCCGTTGTCTTTGGTCCACGATTGAAGATCGGAAGAAGTCCAGACAGCATAATTGAAACCGCTAAGACTCGGTGAGCGCCGGGTGTAGCTGAAGGTCCCGGCAGCCGCATTGAGCGGAACGGAGATTGGATTCGATGACGCACCACTGGTTGGATTGAGACCGAAGAGACGTTCCCTGTCGTTGGTGACGCCGTCACCGTCGAGGTCGGCAGCAGGATCGGTGAGATTGGCAGCAGGATAACGCGTGGCCCAAGTGCCGTAGTCCGGCGGAAGTTGGGCGGCGATGAATTCCGCAGCGATGGCCACAACGTCGGTTTTGGTGGTAGTGAATGAAAACGTCTGTGCGCTGGGACTAACTATGGATCGATAGCCAGTGCTTAGGGCCGTGTAATTGGACGGAAAGACGATCCCGTTGATGGGTGTCATCGGCGAAACCGCCGGAGGAGCCGGACTTGCAGTATTGCCAAGTCCGCCACCGCCAAGCGCCGTGATGACCATTGAATTGTCGCCAACAGTCGTTAGAGCCACGGAGGCAGTGGCGGAGGCACTTTTGGTGGTGCCAACGCCGGGCGCGGTGCCCGAAAGACCCATGGCGGTCGCACACCAACTGGTGCCGTTGAATGAAACGACAATAGTCCCCGGACCGACATAGGACCCGGGGTTATCCAGATACCAGATGTCAGCCGTCGTCTGGCCATGGGTCGCCAGATTCGGCGCGATATCCACCGCTTTGACCAGGGCTTGGCTGTTATAGGTAATGCTGGTGACATCACCGGTAATGTTGTTAGGAAAGTTGTGTTCGCCCGCGACCGCGACGACCAGTTTGTTGGATCCGCTGGCATCGTAAGTATAAACGCCCGTCTTCTGGGTCCAAGAGACAGATCCGTTATAGGTGATCGTTCCTGCCAAGCCGGTCGCATTGGTGGTTTCGTAAGCAACTGCGGAGGTCCGCCCGGTGTAGGAGCCCGCACGCATCGTGACCGTGTAGGCATAAGTGGTCTGGGGCTGGAGGCCGATGTCGGTGTAGGTTGAGCTGCTCTGCCAAGCGCTGGAGGTTCCTCCGGGATTGCCACTGATTTCCGTGAACAGGTATTCGACCGGGTCGCCGGTGCTCGTGCCCGTGGTCGACCGCATGGTGATCGCCGTGGAGCTGCCCGCCGTTGGAAACAGCGAAAACGTGGCCGGATCCGGTGTCACCGGAGCCCACGTATAAAGTATTTGAGGATTGGCTGGCAGGCCATTAATCTGAGCATCCGGGGTCAGCAGTAGATCGACCCGCGTCACAGGTCCGTCCGATGCCCGCAGGTTCACCGCCTCAGTTTTCAAGCTGCTGGTGGAAAGCGGATCGACCGTCGGTTCCCAAGGTGCCGCCAGCATGTAGATTTTTTCCACTCCCCCTTGGAGAATCCTGAGGCTGACATCACATCCTCCCGTCGGCGCGAAAATGGATTGTGCCTCAGTCCGGTCGGCGGCGACTGTCGGATCGAAGCGCTTGATGAAACCTCCCACGTACGGACCGATGGGTGGATAGACCATGTTGACATTTGGTTTGGCACCCGAGATGGAAGCCATAATGGTGATCACATCCACATCGCGCTCGATGGGATAATTCACACCATTGTTAGAAACCGTGCTGGTGTAGGCAGCCGCCGTCTGGTTCCACGCCGCATAGCTCCCAAGAGACTGATTCCAGACGAGCACTTGGCCCTCCAGGTAGCCGCGCATTTGGTTAACCGAGTAATCGGAAAAGTGATTCAGGAGGTAGCCGGGTTCCTGCCAGCCGGTGCCCCCACCCTGCATCGGGTCGATCTTGTAGCTTCCAGACGGTTGGCCACCAACATTGTTAGACTGAACGGTGGGCGGGATGAACTGGCGACTGCGGAGGTCGAATGCCCAAGCAGGACCAGCGTGGGTCTCGTTGTAATTCGCCGGGGCTGAAATGCCGAACATGGCACCCTTGTAGGGATAAGCTGCGCTGTCGCCCCAGTGCGGAAGGGACAACGCGTGACCGAGCTCGTGGTGGAGGATGCCCGCCGAAGTTCCATTTCCCACTCCAGAAAAACCTCCGGCCTGTCCGCCGGCGTTCGCACCGTAGATATTGATGTAGGACAAGTTGAGCCGCCCGCTCCGGCCGCCCGCTCGCTTCAAGGCACCATTCCATTCGAGGGCGGCTGCCTGTTCCCCATCAAAGCTCTGGCCGGTCTGGGCGAGATAGTCGGCCTGCGAGGTGACGCGGGCCGCTGGCAGCCCAGCCCGCGGAGGGATGACCAGCATCGGAAAAACCACATTGGGAAGACGCCTCAACTCCAACTGCGCCACCGGCCATTTTGCTTCGATTTCCTCTTTCCAACCCACGGGATAATCTCCTGGTGTTAGGACAAAGTAATGAACGTCGAACATCCGCATGATGACCTTGGTGGGTGCACCAATCTTCAGGCTGTTGAAGCTGACATTCGCGGTGCCGGCGGTGACGGTCACGTTCATCCCAGGTTTCACCCATGCGGCGGGAATGATCGCTGTGAAGCTGTTCGCATTCGAATGCTGAACGACCCCAAGCCCATCCGGGATCGATGCGGGAAGCATCGCTGGACCGGAAAGAGGCAGGATCAGAGTCTGCCCACTCAAGGTCAGTGTGGCGGTGACCAGCGGCGATGCGGGAGCGGCGGGATCCACCACATGCGCCTTGATCAGGGCCTCCCTGTTGCTCACGAGGCCGAAGTAGGGATTGTCAGGCTTGAGGACATGGGTCTGGCCGAAGTAGACAGCATCGATCGACACAGCGTTAGCCGCGCCAATCCCAAGAGCCAAAGTCAGAATAACAATCAATTTCATCGTTTACGGGTTTACTGTCAGGAAATTGACTTTTGCAGAAGGCTCCGGGGGTGGCCAGAAATTAGCTGACGAGGAAGATTCCCCAACCGAATTGATCAGGGGAACCCTTAACTTCGCTATCAGCTTTGCCAAGAATCATTTTGAGCAGAGAAGGAATTCGACTTCCTCGCAGCGGACAGCGCAAGAACCCATTGATTCTTTTGACCTCTGGCAACAGCCCGCAGATGAATTTGCCGGGCAATAAGTATCCCAATGACCTCAAAATCACCAATTTCACCTCATCACTCCCCCTGCGTGGCATCAAAACGCATGGGTGGGAAGGCGGCATCCGACTCCCTGGATTCGCCATTGGGCCGGGACGCATCATACCGAAACGCCTGCATGAACCTGTCCACGTGATCGACTGGCGCCCCTCGCTTCTCGCCATTGCCCCGGCGGCCCGGCTCAACGGATGGATCTGCCACCACACCCAAAAGTATTTTGTTAGGCCAGGGAAAATTGAAAGTTACCGGCAAATTGCTCGTTCTATTTGCCACTCGCCTGCAAAAGGACGCAAAACCTCCCATCCATTCCCGGTGATCCACCATCCGTTACGACGCTTCCTGAAATTGGCATTGGCTGTCATTCTTCTGAATAACGCCCTTGCGGCGGAATCGTACACTCCACCGAAAGCGGAGCAAATTCTCGCGGCCTTGAAGCCGCAGCATCCCCGCTTGATTCTGACTGCCGAGCGCCTGGCCAGCATCAAACGGTCGATCAAGGAAGACGCGATCGCCGCCAAGATCTATCAGACAACCGTGAAATCCGCGGACTCCATGTTAGGCACCAAGCCATCGGTTTATGAACTGCCCGACGGCCGGCGCCTATTATCGATCAGCAGCCGCGTCATGGAACGGGTCCGCACGCTCGCATTCGTCTATCAGATCACTCATGACCGGCGCTACGTGGACCGGGCTTGGACGGAACTCGCGGCAGCG
>JBBQDJ010000351.1:0-4764 GCA_038319595.1 Verrucomicrobiales bacterium | reverse complement strand
GCAGTCCTCGCAGGTGACCGCCGGCCTTTACGAGCGGGACCCTGAAAATCGGCTGCTCGCCCGTGGTCCGCGCTTCCGGATTTCCGCTGAAATGGTCCGTGACCAAGCCCTCGCTGCGGGCGGATTGCTGAGCGCGAAAATGTTTGGTCCGCCGGTGAAGCCGCTCCAGCCCGAACTCGGGTTGAAGGCCGCCTTCGGTGGTGCGACCGATTGGAAAACCAGCGACGGCGAGGACCGCCATCGTCGCGGCCTCTACACCACTTGGCGCCGCTCCAGCCCCTATGCCTCGATGTCCACTTTCGACGCGCCCAGCCGCGAAGTTTGCACTGTCCGCCGCGACCGCACCAATACGCCGCTTCAGGCGTTGGTCACGCTTAACGACCCAGTTTACATCGAGTCTGCCCAAGGTCTGGCCCGCAAAATAACGGCGTTCGAAGGCGATCCAGCGGAAAAGGCCGCACGCGGATTCCGGCTTTGCCTCGTCCGCGAGCCGACTGCCGCAGAGACCGCTGCGTTGCTCAAACTCCATGACTCAGCCAAGTCGCGTTACGCCAGCGACAATGCCCTTGCTGTGAAAATGGCCACCGACCCGATCGGTCCGCTTCCCGCCGGTGCTGACGCCGCCGAACTCGCCGCCTGGACACTGGTGGCCAACGCGCTGATGAACCTCGATGAGATGTTTTTGAAACCATGAACCCGCAACTTGAACACCTCCAGCACGTCACGCGGCGTCATTTCCTCAAGCAGTCAACGGCCGGGATCGGTGCCATCGCGCTTGGCTCGCTGCTCAATCCGGAGAAAGCCGGCGCCGCCGAAATGCTCAGCCCGCGCAGCCCACACTTCGCGCCCAAGGCCAAGCGGGTCATCTATCTCCACCTCACCGGCTCGCCGCCGCACCTCGACCTCTACGACTACAAGCCCGAATTGGTAAAACGCGATGGCCAGGACTGCCCCGATGATTTTCTCAAGGGCAAGCGTTTCGCCTTCACCTCGGGAACCCCGAAGCTGTTAGGCACCCCGCGGACCTTCAAACAATACGGCAAGGGCGGGCTCTGGCTCTCCGACGCCATCCCGCACCTCCACGGAGTGGCCGACGAAATGTGCATGATCAAGTCGATGAACACCGACCAGTTCAATCACGCGCCAGCCGAGTTGTTCATTCACACCGGTTCCCCGCGGCCGGGTCGTCCGTCGCTCGGCGCGTGGGCCACCTACGGGCTGGGGACTGAAAATCAGGATCTCCCGGGTTACGTCGTGCTGATTTCTAGCGGCACGCAACCGAACGGCGGCAAGAACTCGTTCGGTAGCGGCTTCATGCCTTCCGTCTATCAGGGTGTTCAATGCCGCTCGGCTGGCGATCCGGTGCTCTACGTATCGGACCCCGCAGGCATGGACCGCGAGCTCCGTCGCAAAAGCCTGGATGCGATCCGCGAGCTCAACGAAATCCAGTCCGCCGAGCTCGGCCACCCGGATACGCTGACCCGTATTTCCCAATACGAACTGGCGTTCCGGATGCAAATGTCGGTGCCCGATGTGATGGACATCCACAAGGAGTCGCCGAAGACGCTCGAAGACTACGGTGCGCAACCCGGCGCCTCCAGTTTCGCTAACAACTGCCTGTTAGCCCGTCGTCTCGTTGAGAAAGGCACTCGCTTCGTCCAGCTGTTCGACTGGGGTTGGGATTTCCACGGCACCAACCCCGCCGAGGACATCCGCGACGGACTCACCACGAAAGCCGCCACGATTGACAAGCCAATCGCCGCCCTGATCCGCGACCTGCGCGAGCGTGGCTTGCTCGACGACACGCTGATCATCTGCGGCGGCGAATTCGGCCGCACTCCGTTCCGTGAAGGCCGCACGGCCAAGGGCGCTGTCCTCGGCCGTGATCACTATCCCGACTGCTTTACGATGTGGATGGCCGGCGGCGGCGTGAAAGGCGGCTTCAGTTACGGCGAGTCCGACGAACTCGGCTTCTCGGTCGCCCGCGACAAAGTCCACGTCCACGATTTCCAAGCTACCGTGATGCACCTTCTCGGCTTCGACCACGAGCGCCTGACCTATCGCTTCCAAGGCCGCGACTACCGTCTAACTGATGTCCACGGTCAGGTGGTCAAGGATGTCATCGCTTAGGCCAGTATCCCTTTCACGACCTTTGCAGGAATGACGCCGGTGGGCTTCTGGTTGAGTCCTTGGAAGCGGAAGGTGAAACGGTCGTGATCCATGCCGAGGCAGTGGAGGAGGGTGGCGTTGAGATCGCGGATGTGAACAGGATTTTCGATGATGTTGTAAGAGTAATCATCGGTTAGACCGTAGCTGAGGCCGGGCTTGATGCCGCCGCCAGCGACCCAAGTGCTGAAGCATCGACCGTGATGGTCGCGGCCGGTGCCGAGTGCCCCTTGGCTGTAAACGGTGCGGCCGAACTCGCCGCCCCAGATCACGAGGGTGTCCTCTAGCAGACCTCGCCGGTCGAGGTCCGTGATCAATGCAGCGGAGGCCTGATCCGTGTTCATGCATTGGTTGGCCAGATGGGTGGGCAGCGAGTTGTGCTGGTCCCAGCCACGGTGGAAAAGCTGGGTGAAGCGCACGCCGCGCTCCGCCATGCGGCGGGCGAGCAGGCAGTTGTAGGCGAAAGTGCCGGGTCGGCGGGCATCATCGCCATAGAGTTCGAACACGGAGTCCGGCTCATCGGATAGATCGGCCAGATCGGGCGCGGAGGCCTGCATGCGGAATGCCATTTCATACTGGCTGATGCGGGTCTGGATTTCAGGATCGCCCAGCTCGTCGTGGCGGATTTGATTGAAGCTGGCGAGATCGTCGAGCATAGCGCGGCGGTCGCTGCGGGCGATGCCTGCGGGGTCATTGAGGAAAAGGACGGGATCCTTCCCGCTGCGGAACTGCACGCCTTGATGGTTAGATGGCAGGAATCCACTGCCCCAGAGGCGTGAGAAAATCGGTTGCCCGGGGTTTTTCCCTGTCCCTTGCGAGACGAGCACCACGTAGCTGGGTAGATTTTCGTTCATGCTGCCGAGGCCGTAGGAAACCCATGAGCCCATGCTCGGCATGCCGGGGAACTGCGAGCCGGTATTGATGAAGGTGATGCCGGGATCGTGGTTGATGGCCTCGGTGTGCATCGAGCGGATGACCGAGATCTTGTCGGCCACCTTGGAAAGATAAGGCAGGTATTCGCTGATCCATTGGCCGCTCTGGCCGTGCTGCGCGAAGGGCTTGAGACCCTTGCAGACAGGAAAGCTTTTCTGCCCGGAGGTCATGCCTGTTAGCCGTTGGCCTTGGCGGACGGAATCGGGGAGATCCTGGCCGTGGAGTTTTTCCAGCTCCGGCTTGTAGTCGAAGAGGTCGATGTGGGATGGCCCGCCCGATTGGAAAAGGTAGATGACCCGTTTCGCCGTAGGTGCGAAATGCGGGTTGTGGCTCGGCAGCGCGGCGGCAGCGGAAAATTTCAGATCCGCGGCGAGCAGGTTGCGGGCGGCCATCGCTCCGATGCCGAGACCCGTTAGGCCGAGAAAGCTGCGGCGGGAGATTGAGTTGATAGGATTTTCGAACGGGTTCATGGTCGGTTAATGAGTTCGTCGAGGTTGAGGATGATCGAGGCGACCATGGTGTAGGCGGCGAGTTCGGGGTTTTCGTCACCCACGAGGAGGAGCGCAGCAGCGGGATCTCCGCTGTAGCGTTTCAGGTGCTTTTCGTGGGCGCTCGAAAGGAGTTTCCGCTCTTCTTGGATCGGCTCACGGCCGGTCGCGCTGCGGAATCCGAAGGCCAGCCGTTGATCCAAAGTTGCACCACCTTCTGCGATCATGCGTCGGCCGAGGGCGAGCGCTGCCTCGACATATTGTGGATCGTTCATGACGACGAGCGCTTGCAAAGGCGTGTTTGTGCTGCCGCGGACGACTGCACAAGTCTCGCGGGTGGGCGAATCGAAAAGCACCATCGAAGGCGGCGGCGAGGTGCGCTTCCAGAAAGTATAGATACTGCGACGGTGAGTCGATTCACCACGACCCGGCAGGAAAATCTGGGCGGTAAAGGGATGTTCGTAACCGAAATGGCTGATCTCGCTCCATAGGTCCGGCTGCGGCGGATGCACCCCGGGCCCGCCGAGTGTTAGATTAAGCAGGCCACTCACGGAAAGTGCTTGGTCACGGATGATTTCCGCCGCCAAGCGTGATCTGGGGGAGCGGGAAAGCAGTTTGCAGCGGGGGTCCTTTTCGCGATTCTCCGGCGTGGTGGCGGCGGACTGGCGGTAGGTTTCCGAAGTCAGAATCGTCATCAGCACGTGGCGTAGGTCCCAGCCGTTTTCCATGAGATCCACCGCAAGCCAATCTAGCAACTCCGGGTGGGATGGCCATGAGCCTTGGTTGCCGAAATCACCGGCGGTCTCGACGATGCCCAGCCCGAAAACCATCTGCCAGAGGCGGTTCACGGCGACACGTGCGGTTAGAGGATTGTCCTGTTTGGTGACCCAGCGGGCGAGATCGAGGCGGGTCGGGATTTCCGGGCTATCCAACTTCGGAAGGGTGGAAGGGGTGCCCGCGGTGACCTCGTCGCCCGGCTGGTCGTAGGCACCGCGGGTGAGGATGTGGGTTTTGCGCAGGGCAGGGTTGTGATTCATCACCATCACCGTGGTCTTACCGCGCTTCAGATCCTTCTGCAGCACGCCGATCTCCACGTCGATGGTCTGGATCATGTTTGCTGTTAGCTTGGCCAGCGGACCGCCGGACTTGATGAACTCCTCGTTGATTTTCTTCCATT
>JBBQDJ010000350.1:0-4770 GCA_038319595.1 Verrucomicrobiales bacterium | reverse complement strand
GGCACCCCCATCCCAGCCGAGCGGTTGAAATCGATCCGCCGCCAGATTCCATCAGGAGACGCAGCTCCCCTCGCCCGCTGGGAGGACGGCGAGCCGTTCATCACCCGCCGCATCGTCGACCACGGCACCGCGTGGTTCGTCGGCTCGCTGCCCGATTACTCGTGGTCCAATCTCGGCGATGCCGACGTGTTGCTGCCCACCGTCCAGCGCATCATCGCCGCCGGGGCTGACCGCTTCGACGCTTCTTATCTAACGACCGTCGGCAGCGATGCGGCCCAACCGCTCTCGGGTGAGACGCTGACCCGTATCGATGATTACGGCACGCCGGATCCCGCGAACGCCGCTTACGAATCCGGCATCTTCCGGATCGGTGATCGACTCCTCGCCATCAACCGCCCGGCTCAGGAGGACAACTTGGAAATCCTTTCCCGCGAATCACTCGACGACGCGCTCGAAGGCACCGGCTACACCCTGCTGGAGCAAGCCGGACAAGCCAACGACCCCTCACTCTCCCGCGACGTCTGGCGGGCGTTTCTCATCGCCGTGCTGCTTTTCTTCATCGCCGAGGCTCTCCTTTGTTTACCCAAGAAAACGCATCCGCAGGTGCTTCCGACGAAAGTGACTGTCTAGATTTCCAACGATAGGTCTTATGGGACCTATACGACCTATTTCTTCCCTTGCTCCACCTCTCCCCAACTCCTCTCACCCTTTGGATCGGCATCATCGCTTTGATCCTCGTGGGCTTGCTTTCCGTCATCTCCTGGAAGCGCAGTCCCCACCCCAAACGCACCGCCGTGCTGGAGTGTCTGCGGTTTCTCGCCACATTCGTTGTAGTCATCCTTCTGTGGCAGCCGGAGTGGCTCACCACGCTGCATCCTAACACCAAGCCGCAAATCGCGATCCTGTGGGATGATTCGAAATCGATGACCACCATCGACGCCACCCTGCCGCCGGACCTATCCGAAAAAGCTGAGGTCATTTCCCGCGCCGACTGGGTGAAAAAAGCCCTCGCTTCCGAACTCTGGAAACCCCTCGAAGCCAACGGCGCCAACGAAATCATCACCACCGCTTTCGCCACTAACCCTGACTCTCCACCATCAACTCTCAACTCTCAACCCTCAACCACCTCCGGCACCGATCTCGAGCAACCGCTCGCTGACCTACTCGACAAGCAGACCAACCTTCGTGCCGTCGTCATGTTGAGTGATGGCGACTACAATCTCGGCCAGCCACCCGTCGCCGCCGCCCAGAAACTCCGCCTCCGCGGGGTGCCGCTTTTCCCCATCCCCATCGGCAGCAAGGTCCGCCTGCCGGATCTCGATCTTCTATCAGTCACTGCGCCGACCTATGGAATCATCGGGGAAAACGTGCAGATCCCCTTCACCATCCGCTCCTCGCTCGACCGCCAAGTGCGCACCATTGTCCGCCTCCGCGACGAGTCCGGCCACGAGCGCACCAAGGACATCATCATTCCGCCGAACTCCGAAACCTATGATTCGATCCTCTGGCGTTTGGAAAAAGAAGGCACCTCCACTCTGGAGCTCTCCATCCCTGTCGCGGACGGTGAACTCGTCGCCACTAACAACGCCCGCAAATTCACCATCACCGGACGGCCCGAGAAAATCCGTGTTCTCCTGATCGAGACCCTGCCGCGTTGGGAATACCGCTTCCTGAGAAACGCCCTTTCCCGCGATCCCGGCGTGGAGCTATCCTGCCTGCTGTTCCACCCCGCGCTCGGCATGGGCGAAGGGAAGGACTACATCAAAGAATTCCCCTCGAAGATCGAGGAGCTCGCGAAATATGATGTCATTTATATTGGCGACGTTGGCACCGGACAAATCACCAAGGAACAATGTACGCTCATCCGCGGCCTCGTCGAGAACCAGGCATCCGGCCTCATCTTCATGCCGGGCTCACAGGGCAACCAGTTCTCACTGCTCGACACGGATCTATCCGATCTCATGCCCGTCATTCTCGATGATTCGAAGAAAAACGGCATCGGTGAGTCACTTCCATCACCAATGACACTCACCACCGAGGGCCGCAGCTCGCTGCTCACCATGCTCGGTGACAACGAGGAGGAAAACCCAGAGATTTGGCGGCGCCTTCCCGGATTCTACTGGCATGCCGCCGTCATCAAGGCCAAAGGCGGAGCCGAAGTCCTTGCGGTCGACAGCAACCGCCGCGGGAAATACGGCTCCACCCCGCTGCTGGTGACCAAGCCCGCGGGCAATGGCAAGGTCCTCTTCATGGGCATCGACTCCGCCTGGCGTTGGCGGCGTGGCGTCGAGGATCTCTATCACTATCGGTTCTGGGGTCAGGTCGCCCGCTGGATGTCCTATCAGCGCAACATGGCCGCCGGCCAGAGCGTCCGGCTGTTCTTCAATCCGGAGCGACCGGAACCCGGCACCTCTGTTAGCCTCAACGCCAACGCCTTCGACCCCAACGGAGCGCCGCTTAAGGAAGGCATTGTCACCGTGGACATCACCTCCCCGGACGGCCGCTCCCAGCGCATCGAGTTGCAGAAAAATGAATCCGCCTGGGGTGCCTTCAGCGGCCGCTTCAAGGCGGATCTTCCGGGAGCGTGGAAACTCCGCGCCACGGCCACCGGTGCCGAGGACAAGCCGCTGGAAACCACCATCCTCGCACAGGGTGTGGAGCTTGAGAAAACCGGTCAACCCGCGCGCCCGGAAGTCCTTGAGGAAATGGCGAAAGTCTCACGCGGTCGGGTGATCCAGCCCGCCCAGCTTGCCGATCTCATCAAAGAGATCAACGCTCTGCCGGAGCCGCGTCCGCTAGAAAACCGGATCCCGCTCTGGTCCCACTGGGCCACCGTCGCCGCTCTGGTTGCTTTGTTAGGAACTTTCTGGATCGGACGCAAACTGAACGGGGCGTTTTGAGAAGTTATTTTTTGGTGTCACAGTGTTCACCGCAAGGCCACGAAGAGAGCATCGGCATACCCTCTATCAGAAATTGAATGGAATAGTGAAGCACCCGCATCCGTGTGGTATGGTATTCAAGAACTCGTGAGCACCCAGTTCCAAAAATTGATAGGGCTTGTAGAAAACCGCCGTCCATAAGTGGAAGGGATCTCCGGTCCCTTCTTTTCTCGTCACATGGCCGAAGAGAATGGACCGGAGATCCATTCCCCTTATTTTCAATTACGCCGCGCCTGCTGAGGTCGTCACATTGATTTTGGGAACTGGTGTGAGCACCCAGACCACGGGTTTTCGCCCAATTACTTGGGATGCCTCCCTGAGAATTTCTCACGGAGCTTGAGGGATGGGGCCGGAAATCGCACTCGCCCGCGGACGAATTTCCCCTAGGATTTCCGTATGAGAAAAACGATCGCGCTGGCCGGCATCCTGTTACTATCCATTCAAGCGGGATCCGCGGAGGAGGGTTTCGCCTCCATTTTCGACGGGACCTTGAAGGACTGGGACGGCGACCCGGTTTATTGGCGGGCGGAAAACGGCACCCTCGTCGGTGAAGTGCGGCCGGAGACCCTGCTCAAGCAGAATTCCTTCATCATCTGGCGCGGCGGCGAAACAGGGGATTTCGAGTTGAAGCTGGAATACCGCATCTCTGCCGAGGGCAACAGCGGCATCAACTACCGCAGTATCGAGGTGCCCGGAGTGAAATGGGCGCTGCAGGGCTATCAGGATGACATCGACGGCAAGGACCGCTGGAGTGGCCAAAACTATGAAGAACGCGGGCGGACTTTTCTCGCCTATCGAGGACAAAGCGTGGTGCTTCCCACCGGGGGGAAACCACAAGTTGCCCGTGAACTCGGCGATAGCAAGGAACTGCAGACGAAGGTGCTCAAGGAAGACTGGAACCAGGTCCACATCATCGCGAAAGGGAATTTGCTCCAACATTTCACCAACGGCGTGCTGATGTCCGAGGTCCGCGACGAGGATCCCGAAAAACGAAAAATGACCGGACTGTTAGGCGTTCAAGTTCACGTCGGCCCACCGATGAAAATCGAGTTTCGGAACATCCGCCTGAAGAAGCTCAAGTGATTCACCGCCAGACGGGCGACGCCGCGCCACGTCCGGCAGTGATGAGTTGATTACTTACCTAAAGCCTCGTCCACTTTTTCGCCGGCTTTCTCCGCAGGGCCCTTCGGCTTGCAGGATGTCATCGAGGCGGCGAACGGAAACAGGCAGAGCGATAGCAACAAGGTGTATTTCATGGGTATAGTCGGTTGGGTTGACGATCGCGGACAAATCATTTGCCGCGATGCTTGTGAAAGTTTGCATATTTGAAGCGGAATGACAGCCACTTTTTCAACCCAGCACGATTTCGGTCCTAACGAAGCTTGAGCAGCCTCTCACCAGCGGCTTGGAGCGTCGTCGCATTCTTCGCGAAATGAAAACGGATGAGATGATTCACCGGCTCACGGAAAAAGCTGGAACCTGCGACTCCGGCCACGCCGATGTCGCGGATCAACCACTCGGACGCTTCGGTATCCGTCGCGAAACCCAGCGAGGAAATATCCAGCAGCACGTAATAGGCACCCTGGGGCTCGGTGAATGGCAGGCCGGTCTGACGCAGCAGGCCAAGAAACAGATCGCGCTTTTCGGTGTAGAGAGTTTGAAGACCGGCGTAATAGCTGTCGGGAAGTTCGAGCCCCGCGACGGCGGCTTCCTGCAGCGGAGCAGCGGCTCCGACTGTTAGGAAATCGTGCACTTTCCGGGCCTGGGCGATCACTTTCGCCGAGGCCTGCACGTAGCCCAGCCGCCAACCGGTGATGGAATAGGTTTTTGA
>JBBQDJ010000349.1:0-4804 GCA_038319595.1 Verrucomicrobiales bacterium | reverse complement strand
AAGTTTCACGAAGCCCGCACCGAGGATATCCGGGTTCAGTTCATTGGCCATGGATGAGCCGACCACGACATTCGCGGTGGCCGGTGAGTCATGGACAAACTGCTGGGCGCGCAGGTAGTTCGCCCGCTGCTGGCCGGGAATCCAATAGTAATTCCGCGACAAATGCGGCAGGATGAAATGGTAGCCCAGAACGAGGACGAGCGCGGTGATGAGAGTTCGCTTGATCATTTTCGGCTCTGGTTAGAATTGGAAATAGATGAAGGTTCCCGTCGTCCCGCTGTCGAGAATGATGGCGGCGATGAGGATCCCGAAGAGCAAGAACTCGTAGCGCCGCACCTTGTCCCACCGCCGTTTCAGTAGATACCAGCCGTAGTAGCAAATCACCGGCAGCGAGTAAGTCAGCACGTGGGCGATCAACGTGAAGTTCGACTCCGCCCGGCTGTGGACCATCGTGTTCAAATAGGCGATGACATGCTCGAACTTCGGCAGTTTGAATAGCAGCCATGCCAGCGTGACGAAGGAGAACACGAGCACCGCCTGGACGATGCTCACCAGCGGGTGCTTCGGCAGTTTGATGAAGTTTTTACCGAAGCGCTCCAGCGCCAACGCAAGGCCGTGGAAGCTACCCCAAATTGCGTAACTCCACGCGGCACCATGCCAGAGGCCACCGAGGAACATGACGACGAACAGGTTGATGTAGGTGCGGACGTTGCCCTTGCGGTTGCCGCCTAACGGAATGTAGAGATACTCCCGCAGCCAGGTGGAAAGCGAGATGTGCCAGCGTTGCCAGAACTCGGTGAACGAACGCGAGATGTAGGGGTAGTTGAAATTTTGCGGCAGCGAGTAACCGAACAACGCGGCCAGTCCGATGGCGATCAGTGAGTAGCCTGCGAAATCCGAGAAAATCTGCATCGAGTAGCCAAACAACAGCGTGGCGAGCGTCAGCGGTGACTCTTTGAGGAAATAGGGAAACTCGATCCAGAAGGTGGAATCCTTGAGATTGTCCGCACAGACCATTTTCAAGAAATAGCCGGTGACCAGCGCTCGAAAGGCGATTTGCCAGGAGATCTCGCTGAAGAGCTTCGGAACGATCTGTGGATAGAATTCATGTGCCTTGATGATAGGCCCCGCGACAAGGCTTGGGAAAAACGATTTGAAGAGCATCGTGTTTTTCAGATGCTCCATGAACGAATCCGGCACCATTTCCGGATAGCCGAACGGATCGTCCGGTTGTTTCGAACGGAACACCTCGACGACGAGGCTGATGCCCTGGAAAGTGAAAAATGAAATTCCGATGGGCAGCGGGATATGGACCAGAAAGTGGCCGACCGATCCATGATCACCACCGAACAGCGTCTTGGCAACCAGCGGGCCATACTTGAAGAGCACCAGCATTCCTAGGTTCAGAGAAACACCCATGATCGCCCAGAATTTCTGCGCGGATTTCCTACCCGTCGCGATTTTGTAGCTGGTGACCACGTTGATCAGGATCGAAGCGATCAACAGGAACACGAGCACCGGAACCTCCCACGAGTAAAACAGGAAGCTCGTCGCCGTCAGCACCGGGATCTGCCAGCGGCGCAGTGGCGGCAGGTAATAGATCACAAGCGCGACCAGAACCAAAATGACAAATGGGAGACTGGTGAAAAGCATGAGGGATCAACTTTGCATTTTCCGTGCCCGGTTTGAGACACGTTGGGGGCGGCGTTCGGAGCGATTCTTTACGCGGAATCGCCGGGTTTGGAAAGGTTTTAAGCCAACCCTACGCGATAACGTGTGGGCCGTAACCGTTTCGTAAATTCTCCGTCAAGGCGCGCCGACCGCTTGACCTGATCACCCGATCCAAAGTAAGCAACAGTCTATGAACCAACCAAAGGCGGCGCATTGTTTCAGGATTCTCGCGCTTTGCACCGCCCTTGGACTTGGCGGCACCTATGTCTGGCGGCAGCAGCAGAAGGCGGCTCCGCATGTGGAAGAGCCTGAAAAAGTGGTTGAGCGCACGGTCTTGTCGGGTTCGAAAAGCGCAGTCATCTCAACGGGAATCTTGCCGACGGTTGAGGAAACCAACGACCGCGTCTTGATGCCGGAGTCGAAGTCCGATTCCTTCGGAATCATCTGGGAGAACCGGGAGCGGACCTTGATGCCGAGTTCGAAAAGCGGCATCGTGCAGCCCAAATTTGAAATCGAAGTTACGCCCAAACTGCGGACCGTATTGCCGGGTTCGAAGAGCTTTATCTTTGATCAGCTCGTCTTACCGGTGGATGAAAAAAAGGCGACTCTTCCTGAATTACAGCAGGAGCCAGGAGTGGTGAAACCGATTCAAACACCACGCTCAAAGAATGATTTTGTGTCGCCCATTTTCGAGGAATCCAAGCAACGAACACTCCTTCCGGGTTCGAAGAATCCTGCTAGAATACTGGACCCAAAAAAAATTGATCCCTTGTTGCCCAGCCCTGAAATTCCCGTTGCTCCCAAGCAGCGAACATTGTTGCCAGGCTCTAAGAGTATTGACGCCATTCTCCGACCGAAGGATCTTGCCACACCAAGCAAAAAGCCCCCTGCCGAACCATGAACCTACCAGCGACGATTCTCGCCATGGGAGGAAGCTTCTTCTTCCTGTGTCTGACTTTTCATCCACTAGAACGAGCCTTTCCGGCGAAACAAGGCCAGCGTTTCTTTCGCCCAGAGTGGTGGGTCGATCTCTGCTTTTTCCTCGGTCAATATCTGGTATGGAGTGGATTGGTGCTGTGGCTGCTGAGTTCCTTCGCGGATTGGATGGATGCTGGAATTCCAGTTGGCTTCCGAGCTGCTGTGGCCGATCAACCCTGGTGGCTGCAAGCGGTGGAAGTCATCCTAGTCAGCGATTTCTTCGTGTATTGGGGCCACCGCCTGCAGCACCGGATTCCGTTTCTCTGGCGCTTTCATTCCATCCATCACAGCGCCGAGCATCTCGACTGGCTGGCGGCGCATCGGGAACATCCTCTCGATACCGTTTACACGATGGGTCTCATCAACATCCCGGCATTCTTGTTAGGATTTCCACTGGAAACCCTAACCGGGCTGATCGCCTTCCGCGGAATCTGGGCGATTTACATCCACTCGAATGTCCGGCTGAACATCGGCCCGCTGAAATGGCTCGTCGGTGCGCCGGAGCTGCATCACTGGCATCACGATCGGGCGAGGGATGCGGGAAATTATGCAAACATTTCGCCGCTGATGGACCTCGCCTTCGGCACCTACCGCTGCCCGGACCACGAGCCGGAGGCATTCGGGATCCATGAAAAAATCTCGCGGAGCTACCTCGGGCAGATGCTGCATCCCTTCCGTCCGCGCGGTTCGGGAAAACGAGTGAAGTGACTTTGAGGTTTTCTCAGAGGCGGTCTCAAAGGGGAACCACCATGCCTTCGGCTTCGGCGAGTTTCTTCTGGTTGATGTCGAATGTTAGAAGTTGTTCCGCGCCAAGGTGCACGGCAGTCGCGACGTGTAGGATGTCGGCAAGGCGGTGGCCGCCGGATTCCGTGTGTTTAGCACTCAACTCTTCGGCGATCCGATGCACGTCCGCCCAATCCGGGGCGACCATTTCTAGGATGCCATCTGCGAGGTCGGATTGGAGCGCTCGGAGCACGGACGCACCTTCTCTTTTGGAGAAACCTTTACTGCGGTCTTTTTCGAAAAGGCGGGCTTGGAATCGAACGGACTGGCGGAATTCTAGCAGCAGTAATGTGGAAACGGGCAATGGCTCCGACAACTCCATTTGATAAGTAACTGCCTGTGGCGAAGTGTGCTGTTTGCGGTAGAGCGAGCAAATGAAGGAGGTGTCAGGAAAAACATTCATCCCAAGTCACCCTCGAGTTCCGCTTCCCGCATTGCACGGACTTCTTCTTCGCTAAACACCCGTCCGCCCCAAATCTCATGCAGCCTTGCCATGAAATCGACTTTCGGTTTCATGGCTTTTGTGGACTTGGAACTGGCTGAAAGGAAACCGATAGGCTTGCCCCTTTTTTCGATGCGGATTTCCTCGCCCTCGCCGAGCCATGCTTCGACTTTGGAGAAGTTATTCCGGAGGTCGCGGACGGTGACGGTTTTCATGTGGACATATTGTGTCCACATCTCGGAAATGTCAATGGCGCGAAAAAGCCGGACAGGTTTCCCTGTCCGGCTTGGTTGATGGATGAATGAATGCGCGGCGACCGGTGATCGCCGCTACATGATTTACATCATGCCGCCCATTCCGCCCATGCCGTGGTCGTGACCACCGCCGCCGCCACCGCCTGCTTCCTTGGCAGGAAGGTCGGTGATGAGGCACTCGGTGGTGAGCAGGAGTCCGGAGATGGACGCTGCGTTTTGAAGCGCGGTGCGGGTGACCTTGGTAGGATCGACCACGCCGGAGGCGATGAGGTCTTCGAACTTGTCAGTCGCGACGTTGTAGCCTTCGCCACCTTTGCCTTTTTTGACTTGTTCAACGATGAGCGCAGCCTCGCGGCCGGCGTTAGCGACGAGCTGACGGAGCGGTGATTCGACAGCGCGGGCAACGATGCCTGCTCCGGTCGCTTCATCACCCGTTAGACCGAGATCGCCGATAGCGGCTTGGGCGCGGATGAGGGCAGTGCCACCACCAGCGACGATGCCTTCTTCAACGGCCGCACGGGTCGCGTGGAGGGCATCTTCGACGCGGGCTTTCTTTTCCTTCATCTCGGTTTCGGTGGCTGCACCGACGTTGATGACGGCGACGCCGCCTGCGAGCTTGGCAAGACGCTCTTGGAGCTTCTCACGGTCGTAATCGCTGGTGGTGTCTTCGATCTGA
>JBBQDJ010000348.1:0-4807 GCA_038319595.1 Verrucomicrobiales bacterium | reverse complement strand
TTCGCCGGTGGCTCCAAGGATTTCCGCTGGTCGTAAGCCCAGACCGCCACCGCAGCAATGATGAGCAGAACGGTGAGCCACGAACTGCCGGACTTGGCCTTGATGGTCATTTCAGATACCTTTGAATCCCGCGTATTCCGGATAGGTGCCGGTGGGCACCGGGACCGGCCGCCATTCGCGGTTCAGTTTGCGGTATTTGTTGATGAACTCGGTGGGGTCCGCCCAGTTGACCAGATCTGACGGCACGTTGTTGCGCAGCATGCCGATGTTGATATTGAGGCGGAGTTCGAAATGGAGGTGGGCAGGATACATGCCGAAGTTGTTGCCGATGGTGCCGATTTGCTGGCCGCGTTTGATTGGCTGGCCATCCTTGACCATGATCTTATCCAAGTGGCCGTTGAGGGTGTCACAGTATTTGATCTGACCATTGGCCGGGTCACGATAGGCATGACGGGTCAAAACGACGTTCCCCCAACCGACGTGGACGTTGTGGGCGTAGGTGACGATCCCGTCTGCGATGGCGTACACAGGATCGCCGAGGTCCTTGTCGCCACCTGCGCGGCCATTCCAATCCTCACCGAAATGCTGCGGGCTGCGGAGACGCAGGCCGCGGGCCTTGTAGTAGCTGTCTGCATTCGGCTTGCCGACGGGGAAGTCAAAACCATCCGCAAGGTTGATTTTCAATTCCGCATGGGCGGCGGTGAGGCTCAACAGGAAAATCGCAGCAAGGCGCACCGCGAATTCTCCAAAACTTTTCCCACCAGCGGTCATCGGCCAATAGTCCACTCCCCGGAGGCAATTGCCGCAAGCGCAAAAAACGGCATAGCCGTGAAGCTATGCCGTTGAAAATCAAGCGACCTGAAGATCAATGCTCTTCGCCGATGCTCAATGGTCTGTAGCCACCGATGGACTTGAAATAAAGGAACATCAGCAAGTAGATCAGAGCCATGCATGCCGGGATGTATGAATCGGCCTTGAGTGTGGCGCGGTCACCCGCTTGGTCGGCGAGGACGACGGCTTTTTGGACGTCCGTCTTTTCCTTTGCTTCCTTGGCTGCCGCGAGTTTCTTGCCATCGAGTCCGTGGGTGGCGGTTGCCGGGATGTTGAGGAAAGTGGATGGAGTTTCCGACTTGTATTCCTTGTAGATCGCCGCATCGGAGGCCAGGAGAGCTTCTCCGGCAAAGCGATCCTTGGCGTAACCGAGGCCGGGCGAACCGATCAAACCAGCGGACATCATTCCAATGCCTCCCATGATCGACATGGCAACGGCACCGGTGTTCGGGAAGCGGTCACCTACGACTGCAAGCATGGTGGGCCAGAAGAAAGTCTTGCCGACCGCGTAAATTCCGAGGGCGACCAATGCCATGGTGAAGGTCTGCATATTTGCAGCCATGCTGAGGCCGATAAACGCGAGCACCGAACAAACAAGAAGCAGGCCAACCGGCGAGAGTTTCAGTTTGGTTTCCAGCCAATGGGCGCAGAAACGGAGTCCAAACATGATGGCGGAGGTCCAAAGGAACAAATACTTGCCTTGCTCGGAAGTGAACAGGTTTCCAGTAATGTTCTGGATCCAGCCATCGGTTCCAAGCTCGACCGAGCCGACCAAGGCGTGAGTGATGAACAGGACAAACAACAGGAACGAGCCCAGGGAGAAGCGGGTCATAATCGCTACGGCGATTAGGAGACCACCGCCGATACCGTAACCGATCAGGTTCGAAGATTCAGGCGAGACTCCCTTGAAAAGATCACCGAAGAACAGCGCGAGAAGGTAGCAAGCAACGAGAGCTCCGAGAATACCAACGGCCTTGAACATTTGCACGAAACTGGCGCCTTTTTCAGCCGCTTCCGATTTGGGATACTTCTGGCCGAGGAACATCAAGCCATAGGCGGCGGTGGGTATCAGATAGAGGGCAAGCTGTGTTTTCCAGTTTACGCCCATTTTGTCGTCCAAGATCCATCCTGCGACGACTCCGAGAATCATACCCGCAGGCCAAGCGGCGTGAAGAATGTTCAAGTAGTGGGTCCTTTGCTTTGGGAAAAGGGTGGCGACCAAGGGATTGGCGACTGCTTCTAAGGTGCCGTTGGCGAAGGCGAACAAGAACATCCCCCAGTAGAGGAAGTTATAGGCGTTTTCAGGAGTGCTGGCACCGAAGGTCACCACTGCGGACAGAATGTGGCAAAGCAGTGCGACGATGACCAATTTTCCGTAGCCGATCTTATCAACGATCACGCCGCCGCCGAAAATGCCGAAGCAGAATCCGATAAACCCGGCACCACCGATCGCTCCCAATTGGGCACCGTTGAATCCGAATTCCTTGGACCAGTTGTCAAAAATTCCGCCACGGATGGCGAAACCGACACCGGCTGCGAGGATGGCCATAAATCCGGCCCAGAGGAGCCGCTTTGCGTTAGGTACTGTGGATGCGTCTGTGTTTGTCATGGGGTTTGTGCTCACGGGGACTATCGGTTCCGGAACCGGATGGCAAGCAAGGATCTGAGGGGGGATTCCAATTTTCTAAGTTCCTTGCAGCAATTTCCGGGAATGAACGCGCATCTACCGGGATTGGGGTCGAGTGCTTTCATCATCGGGCAAATTTGACTTCGGATTGATAGTAATGATTGCCATTCGGGGGCGTTTCTGGCAGTCACTATCAAAGTGCCATGTTTCGGAAAAGGCTCCATCCATTGTTGTTCACCGCGGTCCTGCTGCAGGCGGTTTCCGCTGAATCGATCCCTTACAGCCACGGGAATCCGACGGCCGAGGAGCAATACATGCTTGAGTTGATCAACCGGGCGCGGGCGGCCCCCGCCGCTTAGGGAATCTTTCTGGCAACTACTGAAAACACCACCATTCGGTTCGCAACGGATTTCTTCCACGTCAATCTGACACGACTGAAATCCGATTTCGCCGGCTACCTTCCACGCCCACCGATGGCCTTCAATCCGCAGCTATTGGCTTCGTCCCGCCGCCACAGCAAGGATATGGCGGAAAATAATTTTCAGGACCACACGGGGACTGATGGCTCGACGATTCCTGATCGAATTGCCGACGCCGGCTTTTCTGCCAGTGCCATGAGCGAGTCCATTTATTCCAATCTGGTATCCACCACGCTCTTCGCGCACGCCGGTTTCAACATCGATTGGGGAAACGGTGTGGATGGGATCCAGGTCGGAGTTGGACACCGTGCGACGATCATGGGGCTGGGCGTCACGGACTTTCGTGAAATCGGGATCAGTATTGTTTCCCGGTCCGGTCCCGACGCGGAGAAGTTCGGAAAATTGTCCATTACCCAAGACTATGGAAACCGCATCGCATCTCCCGATTTTCTCGTCGGCGTTGCCTATTACGATGTGAACGGAAATTCTATCTGTGATCCGGGCGAGGGGATTTCCGGCGTGCGGGTGCAGCCTGCAGCCGGTTCCTACCATGCGATCACCTCGGGTTCCGGTGGCTATGCGATTCCCTTCTCCGGCGCGACCGGAGCCAGCACGGTCTCATTCAGCGGAGGTGGCCTGACTTCGGCGGTTAGCAAGAACTTCAACATCGACGGAGAAAATGCAAAAGTGGATCTGCGCATCACTTCTGGAGCGCCCTTTGTGGCGCTGATCGCAGTGGACAAGATCGCGGGTGAAAACGGTAGCGCCGGCGACGCACGGTTCCGACTGGTTCGGGTCGGGCCGTTGGACAGTGAACTCAAAGTGGGTCTTGCCTCGACTGGGGTGGGATCGTCCGCCGCTTCAATGGATGATTATGAATTAGCGGCCGTCACACCCGCAGCGATCAAAACCAACAAGGCCAAGCCCGGTCGCTTCGTCGTCACCATCCCGGCCAACAAGGCATCCGCAGACATCAAATTTTCCGCTGTTTCCGACAATAAGATCGAGCCAACCGAAAACGCTGATTTCTCCATCGTCCCATCAAAGACCTACCGGACGGGCAGTGCTCGGTCGGTGAGGATTTCGATCAAGCCGTGATGGCCGGACATCAAAGATCCTCGTCGCGATGGACGCCAGTCGTCGCGATCTCGGAAAACACGATGCAGCGGTCTAACACGGCGCCCGCTTTCACTCGTCCGCCGGGCCAGACCACCGAATCCCGGACCACTGCACCGGCTTCGATCCGGGCTCCCGGACCGATGACGGATCGCTCGACGAGGGCGCCTGATTCCACCGTCGCCGTTTCATGAAGCGCCGGTGCCAGCGAGAGCTCGCGGTGGGCTAGCAAATAGGATTCGCGGTCGCCGAGATCGAGCCACACACCCTCATCGAGAATGATGGCACCGAGTTTTCCAGCCTTGGCTAGCTCAAGGAATGCGGGGATCACCGAGATTTTTTCACTTGCCGGTATCAGCTCGAGAAACTCCGGGTCTACGCAGTAAATCCCGCTGAAAACGTGGCTACCTTCGGCGATGCCGAGGATATTTCGGATATCAGTGACCACCGAACCGGACGGATCGACCGCGATGTGCTTGGCGCTTCCCTCCGAGCGCAGGGCAAGGGTCACTGGCAGGCCGGATGCCTCGTGCGCGGCGATGAGCTTTTCCAATGGCATCGTCGAGAAAATGTCCCCGTTGTGGATCAAGAGCGGATCATTGCCCATCCAGGCCGCGATGTTTTTTAGCCCGCCACCGGTTTCCAGCAGAATGGGTTCATGAAACAGGGTGACGTCGCTTTCCGCGCCGAATCCGTCCCATGCCCCGGGCAGATGGTGGGTGTTGATAGCGAACCGGTGGATGCCAACCTGCTTGCAGGCCGCCATCGCCCAAGCGGCGAGCGGTTGGTGGAACAACGGCACCAGTGGCTTGGG
>JBBQDJ010000347.1:0-4827 GCA_038319595.1 Verrucomicrobiales bacterium | reverse complement strand
GCCCCGCCAGCCCAGCTGCAAAAAAGCCGCCCATCGTCGTCGCGCGCCAGCCCCCACTGACTGATGCGCCGGACGGCGTGCGTGCCGACGGTCAGCTTCCCGCCTACGTAGCGAAACCGGAAATCATTCGTGCAGATTGTGTTGTCGAGATTCCACACCATGCCGGAGTTCTGGTGTTCGATGTTGCCGCTGGTTTTACCACCCTCGTAGGCGGGTTCACTGCGGTCGGCGACGCCGTCATGGTTGTCGTCGAAGTAAGCCCACACGGAGTTCGAGCCCGTGAAGGTGACGAGCACGCGGTCGTGCAGTGGGAGCACCGTGCGAGGCAGCACGACGTTATCAATGAACACCGTGCGCCGGTCCATGACTCCATCACCGTTGGTGTCCATAAGCTTCACCACGCGGCTCACCGGATCGAGCTGCTTCGTGCCAAATTCATCCTGCATGTAGGTGCGAAACTCGCAGACATACATCGCGCCATTGCCATCGAAGACAAAGCTCGCGGGCTCCTCCACCATCGGTTCACTCGCGATGCATTCTAACTGATAGCCCTTGGGAATCTCGATGATCTTGATCGCCTCGGCGGGTGAGAGCGGCGGGAATGTCGTATCAGGATTCCAGCCTTCTTCCTGCTCTGCAAACACGGCACCGCATGCAGCAAGGAGCGCGACGATGGGAAATAGAAGTGTCGACTGAGAGCGTGTGGGTTTCATGGCGCGGACTTAGTTAGAACAAATCGATCAATTTCTTCGCCGCTCACGTCGATTGCACGAAGCGTTAGGCGATCGGCACTCAAATCGACGACCGAAAACGAATGTCGGTCGCTCACGAATTTCGCCGTGAAAGGCGACCAGTTTCCCGGTTGCTGAGCTTCAAAAAAAGCGGCGTTTTTTTGCAGGTCGCCCTTGTAAAGTGTGCCACCACCGCCGCCGGTGACGATGTGGATGACGCCGTCCGCGCGGGTCTTGGTCACGCCATCGAAAACCGTGTCGAGCTTGAACTCGCCGTTGACGTAGCCGCCCGGCAGAGGCTTCGGCGAGGCCGGCGTGAAGTGGAGCGGCACGCTGCGCTGATAGTTGTGAACGTGTCCCGCAAAGACGATGTCCACGCCGCAGCTTTCAAACAACGGAGCGAGTAACCGCATTTTCTGCTCGGAGTAATGCTCGCGCGAGCTGTGGAAAATCGGCGCATGGATGCAGACAAATTTCCAAGGCGCATGGCTGCTGCGTAGATCGTGCTCGATCCAATCGTGCATCTTCGGAGTTAACAAATTGGCGTAGCCGCTGTTGTCGAGAACGAGAAAATGCGCCGGGCCGTTGTCGAAGGAATAGGCCCCGAGCGCGGGATAGCTGGTGCCGACCGCCGTGCGGAATGCTGCGGCTTCCGGGCCCTTGCCCAGCGGGGTGCTCCATGCTCCTTCGCCGGGGCCGTTGAGAGGCGCGTTGAAAAAATGATAGGCACCTAACATATCAGGCGTGTCGGCGAGGTTGTGCGTATCCACGTCGTGATTTCCGAGCACGGCATAAAACGGTATGGACGCCATCAGCGGCGCACCGGTCGCTGCGCTCGTGGTCGGTGGCTGATTATACGTGTTCCAGAAATGGTCCATGTATTGGCTCACGCGACCGGTTGGATAGACGATATCGCCGAGGACGACCATGAACTGCGGTTGCACGCGGTTGATTTGAAATGCGACAGCGTTTTGCTGCGGCTTACCATTTGCCAGATCGCCCACCATCACGAAACGAATCGGCTTCGAGGCGGTCGCACGCGTCGCGAAGGCGCCCTCCCGCACCAGCTTCGTGCTGAGCTTCACGCGGTAGTTGATCGTGCTATCGAACGGCAAGCCAGTGAGAGTCGCCGTGTATTTGAAGTAATGCTGCGGGCGCTCAGAGTTCGCAGCTGTGGTTTCGATTTCATCGGGCTCTTCTTCCGCGGCTTTTCTAACATTCTGTTTGAGTTTGGGCGGAGCAAAATCGAGCGCCACGCGATCAGGCTTGACGGTCTGAGGCGGCAAATGGCTTGCGTTGAACTCCACCGAGAAATCCCCAGGCGTCTGATCCGTCAGCCAAACCACCGTTTTCACGTCCGTGCCGCTAAGCGAAGAGCCGTCGCCCGGTTGCACGTAGGGCTGCACGAGGATGGTTTGCGCAGACAATTGCACGGCGAGTGCAAGGGTGATGAATGGGATTTTGATGGGCCTCATTACGTGGCTGAAACACCCGTACTTCCATATCTCATATCGAAACCCCGTTAATATCCGGTGGTCCCGAGGGGCCTATCGTGTGGCGTTGATGCGGACGAATGACAAGCCGCACACAGCACGGGTTCCTGTTGGTCGATCACGCTGGAATACAGACCTTTCGCCGGGTAGCCGACGGCGGCCAAGGCAGCGGTGCTGGCAAGCACCGTTCCATCGCTGGCCTTCGCCATGAGACGCATCATCAGATAGGAATTGGTGTGACCGGAGTCGTCGATGGGCTGGGCATCCAGCGTGTTGTAGGCAGCTGCAAAGGCGGAGACACCCCGACCTCGGTCCCCAGAACTATCCAAAAATCATTTCATCTAACCGCTTCTCGGACACCTTGCCCCGCAGCGGAATGTCAGGGGCGAATAGCGAGATGCGGTATTCTTCCAAAGCCCAGCCGACGGACCAGTGGATGGGATCATCCGGGTGCGCGGTGTGGCGTTGAAGCCACGGTTCCCAGAGCCGCCGGAAGCGGTCCATTTTCTCCAGATCCTTGACGATGGGTAGTGAGGACAAGCGGCCCAAGCGGGAACGGATGGCACGCAGGCGGCGCGGGTATTCCCGCAGGTTAGTAAAGCCGGCTCGCAAAGCGAAATCCTTGCGGAACAGCCAAGTGAGTTGTTCCTCGATGTCCTCCGCGATTTCTCCCAAGTTTCGATCTTGGCGATTCGTGGCAACCCAGCGCTGGATCTCCGGTAGGATTTCGAAAATCTCGTCGATCGATTTCCCGATGATTGCTGCGGCATCATACCAACGCCCCCTCGCCTGCTCGGTGAGGCTGCGGAAGTCGTCGGGAGAGCGGGGGAAAATACCACCTGCCGCTCCTTCCGCAGCGAGCAGGATCAGTGTGTCGAGCGAAGTGCCGCCGGGCCCGAGGCGGGGTAGTTCGACCTTCGCCATCATCCCTAACGGATACTTTTTCTTCAGATAGTTTACCTGATCCTGATGGGCCAGCCACAGCAGCCGCGCCCCCCCGGCACGGTGGGATTCGGCGGCGAGGGCGGCACTGGTGAAGGCGCGGACACCGACGGATTTCCCCTCATCCACCAGTGCTGGATAGGCCGCACCACCGGGAGTGATTACAAGCTCCGGCAGGCTTTCACCATCCCATGAGCTAATGCCCTTGCGCTCGACATCCGCGTTGGCCACGGCTTCGAAACGGACGCGCATCCGGTCGGCGAGTTGAAGTTTCAGGACTGCCACCTCTTCGCCCATCGCAAGCTCCTCGGACTCGTCATCGCAGACCCAGATTTTGGTCACGAACTCGGGCGGAAGCTTGCTAACATCGAATTCACCGACAGGGATGTAGGAACCGTTGCGGTCTTTGATGTGTTCGGACAGCGCTTGAAAAATGGAGCGGTCTTTCGGTGCGAAACTCCAGAGTTCGGCAAAACTATCCGCTGCAGGACCGATCGGCTGGCAAATGCGTCGATAATCTTTTGGCAATGACCGCAGCAAGATTTCGGCCCGCTCACGGAGATTTCCATCCACGCCCCAGCTCGGCAGCCAGTCGGGGAATTTCGGCAGTTGATCGACGTGCACGCCGAGGGTCACGCCGTCGTCGCGTTCACCCTGCGCGGTATGATAGTAAAGCGTATATTCCTCGCCAGCGTGGCGGAGGGTGTCGGGAAATCCGTCGAGCCCGAGATCGGAGAGATCCTCATCCACCACATCAGCGACGCCTAACATCAAACTATCCTCGTTTCTCTCCAGCCACTTATGGAACGCAGCGGCGGTGTTGATGGGTTCGGGAATGCGATCTTCGTAAAAGCGCAGAACCGCCTCGTCGCTCCACAATCCGCCAGGCCGCCGCAATTTCTGTTCGATGGCTTCGATCTCGTGGCGCATCTCGTCCACGTGCTCAAGGAATCGGCTACGTTGCTTCAATTTCCCAGCGACCACGCCTTCGCGCAGGAAAATATTTCTAGCCGCTTTGGTATCGACACGGCCGTAGTGGATCCGCCGCCCGGCGACAACGGGCAAGCCGCCGCAGATCACGGTTTCTTTCCCATAGACCGCACCCTGGTTCTCATCCCAATGCGCTTCACCGTATTTGCTTTTGCAGAGATGGGGCGCGACCTGTTCGACCCATGCCGGATCGATCCGCGCCACGCGGCGTGCCCACAGCCGCGAGGTTTCGACGAGTTCCATGCCCATCACCCACTCAAATCGTTTCGGCAGGGAAAACAGTCCGGATCCGGGAAACACCGCGAAGAAGCCGCCGTTCGCGCTGCGGTAGGATTTCGACTCGCGATCCCACACGCCGAACTGCCGCGGTACGCCTGATAGAAGCGCCCGGTGGAGGGTGGCGTAGTTCGCGGTGCCTGATAGATTGTCACCGATACCGCCGATTTTGAGCTTCCACTCGCGTTCAAGCAAATCTGCTAGTTCGTCACGGACGTTTGCCCACTCCATCACGCGGCGGGCGTTGAGGAAGGCGGGTCCACAGAATTTCCGCAGGGCGTTGCGCTGCCAGCGGCCGCGGTGGTCGCGGAATTTTGCCAGGTCATTCCACAGCCGCAGAAGGGAGATGAAATCACTGTCGCCGTCCTTCCAACGGGCATGTGCGGCATCCGCCT
>JBBQDJ010000346.1:0-4843 GCA_038319595.1 Verrucomicrobiales bacterium | reverse complement strand
GGCATCGTAGGTGGCGATCGCGAGGTTCACGTCATCGGCTGAGAGAGCCAGCGTCGCCACGGAATCCTCGGTCAGTTGTTGGCGAAAGGATTCGATGCGCTCAGCCAAATTGTTAAGGTCTGACTCCCTGTTTTCCAGCGAGGTGACCTCGATCGGCACCGGCTTCGTGTCAGTGAATTTCGCGATCGCGTTGAACTGGCGGAAGAGAGTCAGGATGGAGAATCCGATGAGAAAAGTCATCACGGCCACCGCTGCAATGAGGATGGCGCAACCGGCGAACGGCGAGCGGGCACTGTGGTCTTTTTCGGCCTGGGGCGGTGTCATGCGGAGGTCGGGAAAAATCGTCAATTAGGGATCCATGCGACGGCGCTCACCGTCTTCCGGAACATCCGGCAGTGGGGGATCTTCGGGTAGCGGCGGTTCCTCACCGGTGGGCGGCTCTTCGTGAGGCAGATCGACATGCCAGCCGTCGTCGCCAGCCTCGTGTGCGGAGTGATCGTCGTGATGATGAAAGTCGTGATCGTGTAAATCGTGGTCATGCTCCTCATGCCATTTTGCGTCACGGGCGTCATCCTCCGCCATGGCGGCGGCGCGTTTTTCCTCGGCGAGCAACATCCTTTCTTCGCGTTCCCGCGCTTCTTGTTCCTCCCGGAGGCGGGCTTTCTTGCGGTCGAAATAGGCGAGCCAGATGCAGATCTCATAGAGAACGATCATCGGCAGCGCCATGATCATCAGCGTGAATGCATCGGGAGTCGGCGTGAGGATCGCGGCCGCCACAAAGATGCCGACGATCGCATAGGAACGCGTCTTGGACATCGTTTCATAACTGAGCAGTCCCAACTTCACAAAGACCATCACCACCACCGGTAGCTCGAACGACGCGCCGAACAACAGGGTGAACTGGGTGGCAAAAGAAATGTATTCACCGATCCGCCAGTCGTTGGAAATCCCCATGTCGCCGCTCCACTGATAGAAAAACAGCAGCGTCCGCGGCAGCACCATGTAGTAGGCGAAGGCCGTACCCGCAAGGAATAGCCCAAAGCCCACCGTCATTGCCGGCCAGAGCACCCGCTTCTCGCTGCTGTGGAGCCCGGGAAGAACAAACTGCAGGATGAAAAGCAGCAGCAGGGGAAATGAAACTACGATCCCCGCTACGAATGACAGTTTCATCGACAGCATGAAGCCCTCGGTCGGCTTCAGGGCGGACATCATCTTGAGATTGCCCTGCGCGTCGTTATCGGTGTTGGGTTTGGATTTCAACAACGCCTTGACCTGCTGTTTGAACTCATTCGGTTCAGTCAGGGAATCGACGAATGCCCCGCGTTTCGCCTCAGGCAGCACCGTCGCCGCCCGCAGCAGGCTGATGGATTTCGCATGGAACACGAGTGTTTCGTCACCCAGTGTCTGATAGAAAATCGCCCGTTGTTCCGGCACCAGATTCATCGCCGCGTGCTCCACCTTGCGAGCCTGGCCCCAAAGGTCCACCGTCAGCAGCTTCGGCGCGTCCTTGGGCAGCGTTTCCTCGATCTGGGTTCTTATCACTTGGTCCACCGGCAGGCGGAAAAAATCCATGATCTTCTTGTTGAAGACGAAACAGACCAGCATCGCGATCACCAGTGTGATCACGATCCGGGTGACCATCGTTCGCAAATCCTCAAGGTGTTCGAGAAACGGTTTTTCGTGGTCCGGATGGGAATTTTCCCGGAGCTCGATGGCTTTTTTCAGAAGATACATTCGTGTGGAGGCGGGATTCAACCCCCGCAACCCCCTTACCGCAAGGGCAGATGTAGTTGCCGGGGAAATCGGACGTTGCGGGGATGGCGGACATGTCCCACCTTCGCGCGGGGCCTCGACTCCGGTCTTTTTTTCCATGTTTTCCCACGAAACGCTGATTGCCGAATTCCCGATCCTGGATCAAATGGTCCAAGGTCGACCTCTCGTTTACCTCGATAATGCCTCCACCACCCAGAAGCCGATGGCGGTCCTGCTGGCTTCCCGGCATTACTACGAGGCGATCAATTCCAACATCCACCGCGGCACCCACCACCTGGCGCGGCTCGCCACGGAGACATTCGAAAAGGCCCGCCAGACTGTCGCCAGCCACCTCAACGCCGCCACCGCCGACGAGGTGATCTTCACCGCTGGCACCACCGACGGCATCAATCTCGTTGCCAACAGCCTCTCGCTTTCCGGCAGAATCCAACCTGGCGACGAAATCCTCATTTCCACGCTCGAACACCACTCCAACATCGTCCCATGGCAGATGCTCTGCGAGCGCACCGGAGCGATCCTGAAAATCATCCCCTGCGATGAAACCGGCACGCTCGATCAGGAAGCCTTCCTGTCCCTGCTTAACGAACGGACGAAAATCCTCTCGCTCATCTGGATCTCCAACTCCTTCGGCACTGTCAATCCCATCGCGGAAATGACCCGCGCCGCGAAAACTGCTGGAGCGCTCGTCATGATCGACGCTGCGCAAGCCACCGCCCACCTGCGCATCGACGTGCAGGCCTTGGACATCGACTTCCTTGTTCTATCCGGTCACAAGGTCTATGCCCCGACCGGCATCGGTGTGCTGTGGGGCCGCGCGGATCTTCTCAACTCTCTGCCTCCTTGGCGCGGTGGCGGTGAGATGATCAAGGAGGTGAGCTTTGAGAAAACCACCTATAACGACCTTCCCTTCAAATTCGAGGCCGGCACGCCTAACATCGAAGGCGCAATCGCTCTCGCTGCCGCACTCGACTTCGTGAACGGCATCGGCCTCACGGCCATCCAGAAACACGAGCAGACCATCATCCGCTCTGCCGCCGAGGCGCTTTCAAACATTCCAGGCATCCGCTTCTTCGGACCCGATGACCGGGCAGGCGCGCTTTCCTTCACGGTTGAAGGAGTCCACCACTACGACCTCGGCACGCTGATGGATCAAATGGGCGTGGCGGTCAGGACAGGCCACCATTGCTGCCAACCGCTGATGGCCCGCTTCGGCATGACCGGCACCGTCCGTGCGTCCTTTGCCCTTTATAATACCCCAAGCGATGTTGAGGCGCTTGCTGCCGCTACGGAAAAAGCTGTCTCGATGCTTCGTTAGAAATCCGGATCATGAAAATCGTCCTCGGCATCTCAGGCTCCATCGCCTCCTACAAGGCGGCCGACCTCGCGTCGCAGCTCGTCAAGCAAGGCCACGTCGTCCACGTCGTGATGACCCGCGCGGCGACCGAATTCATCACGCCGCTCACGCTCCAGACGCTGACGCGGAATCCAGTGCTCGTCTCACTGGAGGATGAAAAGCAATCGTGGAAACCCGGCCACATTGAACTCGCCGACCATGCGGACCTGCTCGTCGTCGCCCCAGCCAGTGCTAACATCATCGGACAGTTTGCCAACGGCCTATCGCCTGACCCACTCTGCTCGATCTATCTGGCCCTGCCGCGAACCACACCGGTCCTGATCGCCCCGGCGATGAACGGGAAAATGTGGCTCCACCCCGCCAACCAGCGCAACGTCGCGCAGCTCACCGCCGACGGCTGCCACTTCACCGGCCCTGCCGAAGGTGACCTGGCCTGCGGCTATGAAGGCATCGGGCGTCTGGCTCCGGTGGAGGAGATCCTCTCGAAGATTGGCTTGCTGCTTCGCAAGTAGCATCTTACCCACGGTGCTTAGACAGGCTATCGTGTCGGAGCTTCTTTGCTCCAGCGGTAAACCACCTGCCCGTTCACGTCGCGGAGTTCGAAAAGGATGGTGCTCTGTGTATCTTTCGCGACGAGTTGCACGGAAAGGAATCCTCCTTTGACACGATGGAACTGGTGGTAGGCGGCATTCAAGCCCGGGCTGCCTCCCGCGTGTTTGTCACTGGCCGGCCCGACGCTGAATTCGTGGAGACCGGTTTGCGGATGAACGGAGTGATATTGCCAATGGCGGTCGCCGCAGATCACGAAGAAATTGTCCGGCACGTTTGCTTGGAACCAAGCGCGGAGTTCATCGCCCTCGTGAGCGAATCCGGCGTTGCTGTGGTTGTCGCTTTTGTCAACGACACGGTCGGGGCCGACGAGCGGGGTGGGGGAGATGAGCACCTTCCACGTGGCGTCGCTTTCCTTCACGGTGCGCTTGAACCATTCCTTCTGCTCTGGTCCCCAAATCGTTTTATCAGGTCCGTCTGGCATGGTGTTAGGTGAGCGGTAATCGCGTCCTTCGGTGAGCCAAATCTGCAGATCACGACCATGGCGGAAGGTGCGGTAGCCAGGTCCGTCCGTCGTTGGTGCCTGCTGACGGAAAATCTTCTGTCCTTCTTCGAAGGTCAGCGTGCCGGCTTGTCGACCGGGCCACGAATCGTTCGCTAAGGTATCATGGTCGTCCTTGAGCCAGAGAGTGGCGACGTTAGAATTGAACTCCACGAGGCGCGGTAGGCTGAACATCCGCTGCCAGTGGTAGCGGGCGAGTTCCTGTGTGGTAGCGCTCGGCAGGTCGTTGTCGTAGTAAACGAGATCGCCGGTCAACGAGGTGAATGCGGGATCTAGGGCAAGCATCGAGGGATAGATCTCATGGCCGTCGGGATGACCCCGGTCAGGGTAACCTTGGCAGGTCATCACGCAGAAGCGCAAGTTGCTCGGAGAAAGGGGAGGCACCGCAGTCTGGAATTTCCCGCGACGAGCGGCATGAGCCGAACTGCCGCCGGGACCGCTCGTTTCACTGGCATAGTGATAGATCGTGCCGGGTTTCAATCCGGTGAGCTTGAACTGATGGATGAAATCGCTGTCGGCTGAAACATCGACCCACTCGGTGGTGGCGGCAGCGCTCAAGTCTGCTTCCGTTCCAAAGCGGAGCCGCACGCGACCCGCCATTCCCG
>JBBQDJ010000345.1:0-4860 GCA_038319595.1 Verrucomicrobiales bacterium | reverse complement strand
CCCGGTGGCGGGTTTTTGCAAGACGCGCGAACCGGAGACCCTGCCGCTGAAGAAGCAAAAGACGGCGGTCACTGTAGTGGACGAGCACGCCTTGTGGGTCCGTGACGCACGAGGGAGACTGCTGCTTCACCGTGAGGGCGGAAAACGTCGTGAAGGTTTGTGGAAACTGCCAACCCGCGAGGCGGCGGAGATCGCGCATTTACCCCTGCTCGACCAAAGCTGCTACACGATCACGCGTTACCGGGTGACACTGCGGGTATATTCGGTGTCGGAGTTGATGGGATTCAAAACGACAGCCGGGGAAGTTTGGCAGGAAGTGGATGCGGTGCTTGCGTTGGCGATGCCGTCGCCATTCCGGCGGGTGATAGAGCGATTGTTGGGAGAAAACTGAAATCGGATGTGACGAACCCCGGTAGCTGTGCTTTCGTCGCCGTGGATGGAACGTTTTTTTCGGTTGTCACTGCTGTGCCTGATGGGGCTCATGGCTCAATCCTGCGCAGTTGCTCCTCCGCCGGACAGGGCGGCTCCCGGCAAGGCAACACGGCAGATCGTGACCGAGCGGGTCAGCGCGGTGGTGGTCACCGACCACCCAAGCCTGAACCGCTGGGTCAATCGAAATTTTTCGCGATCGCAGGCACCGGGAGATGCCGATGGCGGCTCGGCCGCGCCAATTTCGGCAGATGGCTATTTCATTACGGCGGATCACGTGCTTTCGCGGATGGCGGGGCGCAATGTCTTTGTCATCTACGGCCAAGGCGGACGCCTCAAGCCTGCCCGCGCTCGGGTGGTGTGGCGGTCGGAGTCTTCAGATTTGGCTCTGCTCCACATCCCGGCCAAGACGCCTTATTACTATCAGTGGAGCCCTCCCGAAAAATGGCTGCCAGCGGGAACCTGCGTGATGCACGGCGGAATCGCCACCGGTTTCAAAACCGGGGACGGCAAGCTCGGCACCTCGCTGGCTCCCGAAAATGCGTTCACAAGAACCCGGAGATTGAAGATCGACATCCCGCTCCAGCCCGGTGATAGCGGCGGGCCGATCGTCGATGCCTACGGGCGTCTGGTGGGCATCAACTCTGCGGTCGAATTCCTTGTGCCGATGGAAACCCCGTTTTTCATCGATTCCGAAGGAAATCGGCCCAACACCCGGATGATCGAATCCGTGATTCAACAGGACCGGATCCGAAACAGCGGCCGCTGAGTGGTCTTAATGCTCATGGTGATCAATCAGCTTCGAAAACGATGGAGTGGACCGGTGATCGGCTTGATGGCCCTCTTGGTCGCCTCGTGTGCACGAGTCGGGGACACGCTCCTCTACGGAATCGATGCGGCCGCCGCGAAGGATCAGATCATGCTGGTGCGGAAGGAGCCACCGTCGTTCGGATTCCAGCGCTTGGAGACGCAGTCGCAGGTTTATCCCGACCTCCGGGTTTTCGTTTCCAAACATGGCTCACCCGACTTCCTTGCGGAAACGGGCAGTGGCGATCGGAAATATTTCATTCTCTACTATCTCAAAGTTCGCAAGGCGTTCGCCTGCCGCACCCAGGTGGAGAACCGGCAGGCGGTGGAATTTGCCGGCCCTTACCCGATCACCGAGAAGGAATTCCGCCTGCTTGAGGACTTCCGCCGCGACCCCAGCAAAAAGCCGGAGCGGCTGTAATACGGGAGCTTCATCGCCATGCCGGAAGCTGACGCCTTCCGGTAAATCGTTAAGGAATACGAAGAAACATCGTTCAAATTCCTCCTTGCTTCAGAGACGGGTGGGGATAATGTTGAGGAAGTCTCTTCGGCTCATGCTGTGGAGGCCATATAAACCGGGGCGCTTTGCCCCAAACCATAATAAACAATAGAATAAACCTATGAAAACAAACTATAGAATGCGTCGTGGTTTCACCTTGGTGGAACTGCTAGTTGTCATCGTCATCATTGCCGCACTGGCCGGTCTCACCGCTCCCATGGTGATCCGTCAGCGCAAAAAGGCCGACCAAACGGAAGCCGTCAACAATGCCCGCCAGATTGGCATGGCTTTGTTCGAGTTCGAAACGGAATACGGTAGCTTCCCTGACTCCGCCACTGCGACGGCTGTCCAAGCCGCCACTGAAACCGAGTTGGTTTCCGGAAATACCGCCAATGACCGCTTCAGACAGTTGGTTCGCTCCGGCATCGCTCAATCTGAGCCGATGTTCTATGCGAAGTCCGCCTACACCAAAAAGCCCGACGGTGTCACCACCGGAGTCAAGGCATTGGAAAAAGGTGAAGTCGGCTTTGGCATGATTACCAATGCAGACGACACAGGCATGAGTGCCGCTGGAAATCCTTCACGCCCGATCGTGATGGCTCCATTCGACACAACCTTGACGGGTGAGAAATTCGACTTTGACGTCTATGACGGCAAGGCCGTGGTCCTCAAGCTCGACAATAGCGTTACTTCCATTCCGATCCTCAAGACCACCGGTAAGGTCAAGATCAATGGCAAGGACCTCTTCGAAAAATCCGAGGATAGCGTTTGGGGAACGACCGTTTCACCGAAAATGGCGTATCCAATCACCAAGTAAGCGATAGGTCTTGAAATTCAATGAACCGGGAGGTCTTCGCGACCTCCCGGTTTTTTTGTTGCCTGGTGGAAAATCGTGGGCGAAAGGATCCCCACGATTTTTTACCATGTCCGAACCTGAAGCCAAGCCATCACGGGCATTTCTGCCTTATCCCGTTTCCACCCTCAGCCCGCCGATCATCCCGAACGACCTGACCTCGTTCAAATCCCGCGGCATTTCTCAGGTCGAGCGCGAACTCCAGCAGAAGTTGAAGGAAATCCGCGAATCCTACCTTCAGACGATCGATCACTTCAATTGGAACAAGCTCGTCTATGAGTCGGAGATTCAGTTCGAGCCAATCGTCGGTGAGACCTATCACGTTTATGAAATGCGCGGCCGTCGCCAGCTTTCGATGATCGGTCCGGACCAATGGGCCCAGAAGCATCTCGCCAGCGTTCGTCTGGATGTGGACCGCCAATGGAAAGTCATCTCGACCGGACCGGATGTCGATTCCCGCGAGCTCTTCGGCACCGTCGAGGCGTAGTGGCGATCACTGATCGCCGCGAATGCTATTCCCCAACACCCCCACCGCTTTCTCCAACTGAGGATCACGCCCCAGGTCTTCATCGGCGGGCGTCAACTCCACCGGAAAATCCGGAACCGCCCCGTGCCGGTCGAGGTTTTTTTCCGTTTGTCGCGGCGAACCAGCCGCGGAACGGAACTTGCAGCTCGCCGGCATCGGGAATTGCCACTTTCACGGCGGAAATGACACTACCCGCCGTCGTCTCGCCTACCAGCAGTGCCCGTTTCATGTGCTGGATCGCATGACAGAAAATCTCCGCGTTGGAGAAAGTATTTTCATTGCACAGCACCACCAGCGGCTTGCTCCAGATGGCATGGACGAGTCGCTCGCTTGGATATCCCACCGGTCCGTCACGCGGCACGGTGAACGAGTGAACCGGCTGACAGAACAGCGACAACATCCGGTCCGCCTCCCGGCCTCCGCGGTTATTTCGCAAATCGAGAATCATCCCCTTGGTGTCTGGTGATTCCCGATAGACTGCCAATTCGAGATCCGTGAAGCTCGTCATCCTCATGTCCCTCACCTTCAAATAAGAGAATTCCTCGTTCTGTCGCGCCCTCTCGCGTGCCTGCCCTTGCTTTTCCAGCAGGTCGAGAAACCTGGCATTCGCGTAGGAAACACATCGAATCTCAATCACCCGGTCTTTCCCGTCTTTTGACCGGATCACCGCCGGCAGCGAACGATCCCGACCGCCGTTGAAAAACCGGTCCAGCGGCGTGTGGTTCGTCACGTCATCGCCGGCGATTCTAACCACACGCTTCTCCTGGCAAAGGTGCGTCGGGGAGATTGCCAACCGGAGACCCCTTGATCACCCGGCCGATCACCAGCGGTCCATCCTCGAACCCATCCACAAAAACCAATCCGGGATGCGCCGTCGCTTCCGCGCTTCTGGTTTTCACGATCTCTTCCGACCACGGCTGGCGGACGAACGATAGATGCGACGCGTTCAACTCGCCGAACAACTGGCTCACGGTCCGGTCAAACTGCCTGGAGGTCCGCGACATCGCCGCCGCAGGTTCATATTTCATCCGCAGCGCCTCCCAGTCGGTGCCATTCATCGTCGGATCATAGAACCGCTCGCCCAAGGTTTTCCAAATCCGCCGGAATGCCAGGGTCAACTCGTCGCTCCTCGGTCGGGCGATGGATACGGAGATGGGAAACAGGGTTGACTCCGTCCCGTTGAGAATCGCCGGAGTCCGGCCGACGCGCCACAATAGCAAGCCTTCCGCCGTGACCCGAATCGGGACACCGCGGTTGGTGGTTAGAATATCCACCCAGGCAATCCTAGTCCCGTCCGCACTCGGCTTGAAACGGGTTTTGGAGCGCGGATTTCGGGTGATCTGTTGTTCATCCCGGATTTCACCGTCCTTGAACACGGCGCGGAAATAGTTAGGAGCTAGCCCGTCGTCGCGGAGGAAATACAGACAGCGGCCGTCGACTGAAAAATGGACGTCCATTTCCGCCGTCGCAGTTTCCGTGAGCCGCACGGCCTGCGCCTCCGGCGACTTCTTCCACCAGAGCTCGCCTGCTGCCGAAAAGACCACCTGATCGAGCGCCGCCGTGAAATCGGCATCGGTCGTGGTGGTGATGGTTTCTCTAACGAGGGAAACATCCGGCAGCTTGGCCCGCGTCCACAAGACGAGATTTCGCGGCGAGGATACCGGCTGAAGACTGTATAAATTGAACCCACGGTGGATGACAAAAGTGGAGCCGTCCGCTGCCGGGACCCTGGTGAACACTCCGTCG
>JBBQDJ010000344.1:0-4890 GCA_038319595.1 Verrucomicrobiales bacterium | reverse complement strand
AGCTAGTTTGTCAGGTGGCTCCATTTGGCGAGTCATCAACCTAAGAATCCCATGAAATCAACTCCAGAAGCCTCTGCGGAACTTGCCCTGAAAATCGCGATCTTGGACGAGAAGCTCGCTGAACTACAAAATGACATCCGCGAAATCGGCCAGCCTGCCGGGTATGAGCTTTCGCGGCGGTTGGAAATCCTCAGAATCGAGGAAAAGGCGTTGAAGCGCAATTTCGAGGAATCCCGCCGGCAGGGTGAACCGGATACCGTGCGGTTGGAAAAAGTCGAATTGTTGCTGAAGCACATCGAGCGTGAGGAGGCCTCCATGGAGGCGGATGCCCATTTTCTCCATCAGGCCGCGCCGTCGTCGATCGGCTTGGCCGTCGAAGCCGCGGCAAGGATGCTGGAGCTCTATCGGTCCGCATTTCGCGGCGCGCTCGGAGACCATCACCCGCTAGGTTCTTCGGTCTTCGTGAATCACTCTCACGAGAGTATTGCCGCCGAGTTTGCACCCGCCGATCGTAAGAAATCCACGACGACGAGTGAGGGTTTAAATCCGTAGCGATGCGCGCGCAATTTGGGATCATCCGGATTTGAGGGGCGCTCTCGTGTTGTGTAAAAATCAAATGGTGGGGTAAGGAGATAAGACCTTATTGTCGTGCTGCCAACGGCTGGTGCAAGAGAAGTGCTTCGCTTGGTTGCTTGCTCACCGCACTGGCCAAGCGGACAGAAATGTCCACCCCCCTTAGCCTCTCCGCCAATTTGAATTTTATTCGACACTAGTCTCTGGAAATCACCCGCTGGGAGCCTTCACTCCTTTAATTTTAAGAACACGTGAACACGTAATACACATTCCTTAAATATCAGGTTATTTGTCTTTTCATGACTGACAAAGAAAAGCTCCAGCAACTCTTCCAAGCCGCCCTGCAGGATTCTTCTCACGGCACCAAGCCACTGGCCCGGGCGTTCCCGAGTGCACCGGTGGCGACCATGCCTGCAGCCCAACCAGCCCCGATTGCGGAACCGGTTCAGGCCCCAGTCATGGAAATGCCGGTCACTCCCAAAATCGAACCTCTGGTTCAGTCGATGCCCAATGCAGGACTCGACGACGCCAGCTCCGCGGAACTCGGCGCCCTGCTCGATGCTCAATTCAAGCGTAAGGCCAGCAAGCGCCGGCGGGAACTGGTCATGACCCTAGTGGTCTGTTTCGGCCTAACAGGTGGTGGCTTTGCTTGGTTCATTCATTCCCCCGCCAGGGTTCAGGCGCTGAACGAGGCCATGCGCGACATCCGTTCTCTCGGTGACGTCAAGGGTCTCGTCGCGAAATACCAGAAGTCGCTGGACCGCATCGCCGTCCGATCGCATCAGATCGATCAGGCGTCGGTCACGATGGGGGTCGATCTCAGCACGGTGAGCAACGAAGACGCATATCTAACGAAGGAAACCGAGGAAGTCATGAACGTCAAAGGCGTTGACCTCGGAGCCCGCAACAAGCGCCTTCAGGATACTTTGGGCAATTTGGCAAAACATCCGGATGCTGCCGCAGCGGTCGCCGCCGCAGAATCTGCCAAGCCGGCCGACAAGTCCGTCGCCAAGACGAACGAGGAGGACTCCTTCGGCTGGGAAAAATGATTTCCACCGCTATTGCCGGGGTCGCCGCATCCGGGCAAACTCTTAGCGATGGATCTGACAAATTACCTCCGGATGGATCCCCACTTGCTGGTGGGTTTGGTCAATACCGAGTTGCGGAATCACAGCGAGTCACTCGATGACTTGGTGAAGACCCATCATCTTGAGAGGGTGGCGCTCGTCGAGAAGCTCGCGGCGGCGGGCTACCTTTATCAGCCGGAGCAAAAACAGTTCCGCTGAAGTGGATGGATGATTCGAAATCAATGTCCCGCTCTCTGCAAACCGTCGTTCAGACGATCACCGCCTGAAGTTCCCAAGTGCGTTTGTTCGCCGGCGTGCCGGGTCCGTTGTAGCCGAGCATTCTGAACTCCTTCGCGGTGCGTTTGGATTCCAACAGATCTGCGTCGAGCGCGGCTTTCGCCCTTGCGATGTTTTCCTTCGAGTCGTCGCCCTGCCAAGTGTAAGCCAAAGCCTTGAAACTTGGAACATCCCGGACTTCCACCTTGGTTCCGTCGGCACCCGTCTGGCCGACCTTCTCGTTCTGATAGAGAAAGGCCATCGATGACTGTTTCAAGGTCCCATCTTTCGGTGTCATCGACAGCTCGACGGGCGCGGTCATGGGAATGCCCTTGCGCTTGATGTGGGCAAACAGGGTGAAAAAGGGAATCGTCGAGCCGGTCCCCACCGTGAATGCCGCACGGTATCCCGGATATTTTTTCTCGGCGACCTTGTCGTAGGGACCCGGTTGGGGCCAGCCCGCTGGCAAGGGGGCTTCAGAGACATAGGCCGGTGGAGAATTCACCGCTGGCTCAGCGCAGCCAATCACGGAGAGGAGAAGCAAGGAAATCATGGGAACTTTCATTGAATACAACCAACCGAGCGGGCGAACCCTGGCAAGCTTGATTTCGCAGGATTTGGAATTTCACTCGATGCTTGGCCCTGCAACTGCATGATCTCGGAGTGATCCGCTGTTTTCTGCTAGGTTTGCTCTGTCTCGGCACCGCCCACAGTGAGCCGCTCACGGTCCGGGCCGTCGCGGCGAATCTCACGTCGGACAACAGGCAGTCCTACTCGCCGGACAACGGCAATCACAGCAATCCGGAAGGCGCGGGAGCCCGCATCCTCAAGGCGCTCAAACCGGACATCGTGATGATCCAGGAGTTCAACACCAGCGTGCCCGTGCGCCAGTGGATCAACCGCACCCTCGGTGAAAATTATCATTTCACTCAGGAAAAAGGCGCGCAAATCCCGAACGGGATCATCAGCCGCTTTCCCATCCTGGCGTCGGGATCGTGGGATGATCCGGTGCTGGACAACCGCGGCTTCGCCTGGGCTCAACTTCGTTTGCCCGAAAAAACGGACCTGTGGGTGATCAGTCTCCATCTCCATTCGAAGGGCGAAGCTTCACGGAAAAGCCAGGCCGAGGCGCTGGTGAAATTCATCGCCGCGAATGTGCCGGCCGCCGCGATGCTGCTCGTCGGCGGAGATTTGAATACTCGCACGACGAATGAGTCGTGTTTCAAGGAACTCGCTGCGGTGGTGGTGATCCCGGCCACGCCGCCAGCGGACGCACAGGGTGGAATTTCCACCAATGCCCCGCGCAATCGGCCCTACGATTGGGTGCTGGCCAGTGAACCACTCAACCGCCATGCCGTGCCCACGACGTTGGCGGACAGGGTATTTCCCCACGGCTTGGTTTTCGATAGCCGTGTCTTCGAGCCACTGGAAAAACTCGCTCCCGTGCAAAAAAGCGACAGCGGCGTCCCGAACATGCAGCACATGGCCGTGGTCCGGGATTTCCGGATTCCTTGAAAAATCATGGGCGGTGATTCTTTGATAGCGCCTCGCCGTAGCTGGCGTAGTTTGCGGCCAAATCCGATGATTCGCCCGCTTCTTTATTCCATGGTGACCACGACTTTCGCTCTGGGAGTGGAACCGGTGGAGTTCAATCGCGACATCCGGCCTATTCTGACGAAGAACTGCACCGCCTGTCATGGTGGTGTCAAAGAGGCGGGCGAAATTTCCTTCATTTACCGGGAAAAGGCGCTCGCTCCCGGAAAGTCAGGCAAGATCCCGATTGTTCCCGGGAAACCTGAGGAATCGGAAATGCTCCGCCGGCTTCGCAGCACGGACTCCGATGAAGTCATGCCCAAACCAAAGCACGGGCCGCCTTTGCCGGAAGAACAAATCGCCCTGATCGAGCGCTGGATCGCCCAAGGCGCGGAATGGCAGAATCACTGGTCGTTCGTCCCGCCGAAGGAGACGAAAGTAGAAAATCTATCCGATGAAAAATGGCCATCCGTGGCGCTGGACCGCTTCATCCTCCAACGCCTCGACCGGGATAATCTCAAGCCTTCGCCCGAGGCTCCGCCCGCCGAATGGCTCCGCAGGGCCAGTTTTGATCTAACGGGTTTGCCGCCCTCACCCGGGGAACTCGCCGCCTATCAGGAGGCCTTGGCGAAGGACCCCGCCGCCGCCCGCACCGCCGTAGTGGATCGCCTGCTGGCATCCCCGAGTTTTGGCGAGCGGTGGGCTTCGGTCTGGCTCGACCTCGCGCGCTACTCGGACACCTATGGATTTGAAAAGGACCCTAACCGCGATGTCTGGCCGTTCCGTGATTGGGTGATCCGCGCTTTCAACTCGGACATGCCCTATGACCGATTTACCATCGAACAGCTCGCCGGTGATCTTCTGCCCGATGCCACCGCCGATCAACGTCTGGCCACCGCATTCCAGCGCAACACCCAGACCAATACCGAGGTCGGCACCGATGATGAGGAGTTCCGCGTTGCCGCCGTGATCGACCGCGTGAACACCACTTGGACCACCTGGCAGGCGACGACCTTCGGCTGCGTCCAGTGCCACTCGCATCCCTACGATCCGATCGATCACGATGAGTTCTACCAGTTTTTCGCATTCTATAACAGCACCGAGGATTATGACCAAGATGACGACTTTCCGCTCATGAAGGTCACTGCGGATCCCGCTCTAACTGCTGAGGCCTCGGCGTTGGAAATTCAACTCCGCATCCTCCGCGAACAACTCAACACCCCCGGTCGGTCGCTGGCGGAATCCGCCCAAGACTGGAAGCCGTTCGTTCCCGACACCTTCGCCCCGACCCACGGCAAGCTCGCGCTGGCCGCTGACGGCACGATCCGCAGCGAAGGCACTTTGCCGAGGGGAAACACCCACAAGGTGTCCGGCCCTGCAGCACCCTTCAGTGCCGTGAGGCTCCGCATCCTGCCGGACAAGGATGATCCGAAGACATGGC
>JBBQDJ010000343.1:0-4928 GCA_038319595.1 Verrucomicrobiales bacterium | reverse complement strand
CACCCACATTGCTTTCCTCGGGGGCATTCCGTTCAACATCCTGCCCATCGTCATGGCCATTTCCAGTTTCCTGCAGATCCGTATGACACCGAAGACCGGCGATCCGATGCAGCAGAAGATCATCATGTTCATGCCGTTCATGTTCTTCTTCTTCTGTTATAACTTCGCTTCCGCACTCGCCCTTTACTGGACGACCCAGAACATCTTCTCCATCGGCCAGACCTGGCTGATGAATAAGGTTCCCGAACCGGAACTCAAGATTCGCAACACCAGCGACAAGAAATCCTTCGTCCAACGCATGGCCGAGCGCCAAGCCGAGATGCAGAAGCTTCAGAAACAGAAGGGCGACATGCGAGACGTGACGCCGGAAAAGAAAAAGCCACGTCCGCCACGGACCGGAGGTTGAGGACACCACCCACCTGTGGTGCCGACGACTGCTCAGACCACGCTCTCGAACACCCCACCGCCTAACAAGCGGCCACCGTCGTAGAACGCGCAGATCTGCCCGAGCGCGATCGCGCGCTGCGGGCGCTGGAATTTCAGCCTGACTTTGCCACCTTCCAACGGCTCCAGCACCGCGGGTTCCGCCTTCGCCCGGTAGCGTGGCTGGGCATCGATCAGGCGCTTGGTATCGAACGGCTCGTTGATCGCTGATAGAGTGCCAACCGTGCATTCCTTGGCATAAAGTCCGGCTGATTCCTGGACATCCCAGCCGACGATCAACTGGTTTTCCGCCGGGTTTTTCCCTACCACCACATAGGCCATGCCATCGCGCGGTGATGCCACTCCATGACCTTTCCGCTGACCCAGCGTGTAAAGATGAAGACCATCATGTTCACCTAACACCTTACCGGCGCTATCGATGATTTCCCCGGGTGTCGCGGCAACGTAATGCCGCAGGAAATCGCTCATTTTCACCTGGCCGAGGAAGCAGATCCCTTGGCTGTCCTTCTTCTCCGCCACCGGCAGATTGAAGCGCCGCGCGACTTCGCGGACTTCCGGCTTGAGCATTTCCCCGGTCGGGAAAAGGGCATGTGCAGTCTGGTGCTGCGTCATCAACGAGAGAAAGTAACTTTGATCCTTGTTAGGATCCGCCCCACGCAAGATCGCCGCCGAGCCGTCGACCAAGGTCCGGCGACGAGCGTAATGGCCGGTCGCGACGTGTTCGAACCCCTGCGAGAGCGCATAGTCGAGAAAGACTCCGAATTTCATCTCGCGGTTGCACCAGACGTCCGGATTCGGAGTGACGCCGGAGCGATAACCTTCGATGAGATATTCCACGATCCGATCGCGATAGGAATCGATCAGATCGATCACCCGGTATTCGATTCCCAAGGATTTCGCCACTGCACGGCCGTCCTCGATGTCCTGTTCCCACGGGCAATCGCCAGGGATCCCCTCATCATTGATCCAGTTTTTCATGTAGCCCGCCGCCACCTCGTGGCCCTGCTCCACCAGCAGCGCCGCCGCCACCGCGCTATCCACTCCGCCCGAGAGTCCCACCAACACCTTCGCCATGCCGCAAGAATTCAGGCGCACTGCCTAGATAGCAAGTGAAGACATGCCCATAACCTGCGCTCCCGTTTTAACGGTGAATCGTTGACCGTCGCACTTTGCGACCGCACCTTACCCGCAGACATTCCGGCATTGCGGAAAAGTCCGCGACCCTCACTACAAGCCTCCACAGTTGAGATCCACCTTGATTCCTCACCCCGTTCTTGCGAATGTCCGGCCATGAACCAACTCACCTTGCTGCGGGAATCTCGCTCAAAGCACTTGTTGAAGAGCTCAGAAGCCGCTGTGAAGCAGTTGCGTGCTTTCAAGGCGGTTCTACCTATTTCATCGAAGAACTCGGAATTTTCCGCGACTACGCCAGGCAGTCCGGCCATCTCCTCGCCAACCCGCCCACCATTTTCTTAGCACCGCCACCGTCGATCTCAAGGTCTGGCGGGATCATCTGCACAAGACATTCTCCCGCGCCGGGTTCCGCGTGCTCACGTAGGCATGGGGCACGAAGTGGCTGTCACCCGCGCGGTGCGTCGCTACCGGGAGGACCGCAAGTTGGTAAAAAGACTGAACGAGCAGCGTCGAGGGGCCAAATAACAACATTGAGTTTAGAGACGCCCATTTTTCCATGTCCCATTCTTGCATCTGGTTAGAATGAAGATCTCAGACCGTCGCTCTTCACCGCCACATTTTTCCGCTCGAAGCGAAGCTAAAAAGCCTGGAAGCGGTGACGCTTTTCATCCTTGCGCCCATCATCCCCCTTCCTCCATCACTGGTCCATGCATTCCATGACAGGATTCGGCCGCGGATCGGCGGCAACGGGCGCTTGGCAGGCCAGCGTGGAAATCAGCTCGGTCAACCGCAAGCAGGCCGAGGTCGTCGTCCAAGCACCCCGCGAGTTGAACGAGTTGGATGCGCGCATCCGCAAGGCCGTGCTCGGCGTCGTTTCGCGAGGCCGCATCCAGGTCTCTATCAATGTCGAGCGCGCTCAATTCGCTGCTGCCGATTTCCAGTTCGATCCCGCGCTCGCCCTGGCATTTTCTAAAGGGTTCGCCGAGTTGGGCAGAACCGTCGGATACCCGGTGATTCCTTCTGCGGCTGATTTCCTTCGCCAGCCCGGAATCATCTCGGCGGGCAACAACGAGATCGACGCCGAGGCGGCTTGGCTCGCCATCGAGCCAGCCCTAACCGATGCCTTGGTCCAACTCGCCGCGATGCGCTCCAGCGAAGGTGACCATCTGAAGTCGGATTTTCTCGCCCGTCTTGGAATCCTCGATTCCTTTGCGAAAAAAATCGTCACCGAAGCCCCGGGCCGGCCGATCCGTCAGCGTGAACTGTTAGCGAAGCGCTTGCGCGATGCCGGCCTCGATCTCGATCCCGCCGACGAACGGGTGGCCAAGGAAATCGCGCTCTTCGCGGACCGCTGTGATGTCAGTGAGGAAATCACGCGACTTGATTCCCATTTCGCAAAATTTCGTGAATACCTTGATGCCACCGAACCGCCGGGTCGGGCGTTGGACTTTCTTTGTCAGGAGCTCTTCCGCGAGTTCAACACGATCGGTTCGAAGGCCAACGACGCGTCTATCGCCCAGACCATCGTCGAGGCGAAGACGGAGTTAGAGAAAATCCGCGAGCAGGTGCAGAATGTGGAGTGAGCGTGGAGCCTGATCATTCTGTCAGGTTCATCCCCGCCAGATCTCGATCGCCGCGGGCGGATTCCAGAAACGTTTGATCCATTTCGATGGCCTGCTTGAGATGACTTCGCGCGCGCGGACCCTCGCCAAGTGTCCACAGATAACAGGCGAGGTTATAGTGGAAGATCGCCATTTCAAACAAGGCCTTGGGACCACGCAAAAGCTGATTGCACGCGGCAAGCGTGTCTCCCGTTTCATGCAGGCAAAAGGCAGCACGGAGAAAAAATTCCGGCACATCGTCTGCCTTCAAACACAGCAAACGCGCCGTCTCCGAAGCCATGTTCCATTGGCCGCGCTCCATCTGCGCCGCCAACTTTAACTCCAGCGGTCCCCGCAGGAGCTGGACCTCCGGAGGCAGTGCCTGCAGCTCGTAAAGCGCTTCGTCCGCCAACCCCAATTCCAGCCAGCCTGACGCCGCTCGCAACGTTTTTGTCACCACCATTGGCGTGACGCTAGGCCATCTGCATGCGAGTGGCAATCCTCCAGCTCAACGAAAATCCCGGTGCTTGGTCCAGGCTTCAAGAATGGAAAGCGGTCTTCGGCTTGACCGAGGGCAGACAGGAGTTGCCGGGCGCGGCGGAGGCGTTATGAAAGTGGCATGACGAATGGACTTCCGGTGGCGTTGACGATCGCGGGTTCGGATTGCTCGGCGGGAGCCGGGATCCAAGCGGATTTGAAGACATTCCAGCATTTCCGGGTGTATGGGCTGACTGCGGTGACGTGTGTGGTTTCGGAAACGGCGAATGTGGTGCGGGCGGTGCATTCGGTGCCGGTGGCGGTGGTGCGGGATCAGATTTCGCTGCTGATGGAGAGTTTCCCGGTGGCGGCGGTGAAAACGGGGATGTTGTTCTCGGCGGGGCATGTGGCGGCGGTGGCAGAGATTTTACGAAGTTTCCCACAGGTGCCGGTGGTGGTGGATCCGGTGATGATCGCATCGACCGGGGCGAGTTTGTTAGAAGAGGATGCGGTGGCGGCCTACCGCGAATTGTTGTTGCCGCTGGCGCGAGTGCTGACGCCGAATTTGCCGGAGGCGGAAGTGCTGCTGGGTCGGCGGATCATGGGCGAGGCAGCGCTGGAGGCAGCGGCCCGGGAGCTCGCCGCGCTGTTCGGCACGGCGGTGCTGGTGAAAGGCGGGCATTTAGAGGGGGTGGATTGTGTGGATGTCTTGGTGGACGGCGGGGTCGTGAATCATTTCACCGCGCGGCGCATCTCGGGGGCGGCATCGCATGGGACGGGCTGCACGTTATCGGCGGCGGTGGCAGCATTGCTGGCACGAGGTGAGCCGCTGGCGCAGGCGGTGGAGGCGGCGAAGACTTACTTGGGGGAGGCGCTGCATGCGTCCCTCCAGTTTCAATCCCCAGGGGGGATGCTGGTCCACGCGCTCAATCAGGGGACAACGATCGAAAAAAACGGGGCGTGACATAAGTGCCCCAATCCGTAAGTTCTCCGAAGCATTTCCGCTGATCCCCTTTCTCATGGACCATCCCCTTAGCTCGCTCGGTTACAAAATTCTCAACGCCTCACGGGACGTGAATTCCGCCGCAGGCGGCCATCCGCTCAATCTCAGCCGGCGTGGATTCATGTTGCTGGCCGCATCGCTTTCCAGTTGTGCGGCAGCGGATCCACTCAAGCCGAAAGCTCCGGTTAGCCCCGGTGCGCAAGCCGTAAAAACACCTGCCAATACCGCCTATCGCACCCCGCCGGTGCAGGGACCGGTGCCGAGAAATC
>JBBQDJ010000342.1:0-4950 GCA_038319595.1 Verrucomicrobiales bacterium | reverse complement strand
GATCGGCCGGCGGGCGGAGTTGGTGGCGATCACCCGGATTCTGCTGCAAAGCCGGAAGAACAACCTGATTTTGGTCGGCGAGTCGGGCGTGGGGAAAACCGTAGGGCGTGGCGACCTCGCCGCGCCGTGACTGCCCCTGAGGATGAATTGCACAAGGGCTGTTCATGCTCAGCGCATTTGCGCCGCCCATGCGGGCGGAAAAGTGGGCGGCCCGAGGCCGAACCGCCCTACCTGTTGTCGTCGGTGAGGTATGGGAACCAGCATGACGCATGATGATGTGCGCAAAGGCTTTTCGACGGGGGAGTTGTCTTTGGACCTCAGGAATAGCCTCGCAAGATTCCGCTGTGAAGATTTTGGAAGTCATGGGGCTTTCTGATGGTATCAATTTCTTGACCCTTGGCATGTTCCTGAAATGAGTTTCCTCAAAAAAATCCCGCTGTTCGTTTTGCTGGCGCTACCGCTGTTCGCCGCACCTCCTGCTGACCCGTCTATCGCGCTTGAGGCCCGCCTTAAGGAGACCGCCGAAGCGTCTCCCGCAGGTGCCAAGCTGATGCTCGATCTCATCGATCTTTACTCGAAGGACGAGCAGGTCTTCGGCCTGATCCGCACCGCTGGAAAATTTTCACGTGCCCAGACCGATCATCCGCGCCGTGCTGAGATCACGCTCAAGTTGATGGAAGGCTACGCCGCGACCGCGCGCCATGAAGACGTCGTCACCACCGGTCGCCAGTTTCTTGAACTCTTCCCTAACGACCCGCTCATCAACGATGCGCGCGACCGAATGGCCACCGCGTTCGAGCGTACCGGCCGCGCACCACTCGCTGCTGCATTGCGCGCCGCGATCTGGCGCAACGGCGGCTCGCAGGATCAGGCCGTCCGCGCCATCAAGCTCTGGATGGCAGCCAACAACGCGGCGGCATTTAAGGAGGTCACCACACTCGCCCTTGCGCTGGCAGAAAAACTCCCGGCCAGCCCGGCGCTAACAGGATCTGTTTTTCAAGGCATGGAAGCCGCCGGGCGGGCGGAACAATGGGCCGATGGTCTGCAGCTCGCGAAGGCGCTCGTCCGGCGCAAGGCACCGATGAATGACGGCGCGAAACGCCAACTCGAGTTCCGCGCCGGTCAATTCGAATCCCGGCTCGGCCAGCATGAAAATGCCGTCCAGTCCTTCCGCAACGCGCTCACTCCCGGAAACGATGAAATCCACCGGAGCTTGATCGACGCGATGGTCAACGCGAAAAAGCCCGCCGCCGAAATCGAGGCTGAAGCGCGTCGTTACCTAACCGTATTTCCGCGCCGCGATGATCGTTTCGATCCGCTCGCCCGCGCCGCACAAGCCGCCGCTGATTCCAAGAACACGCCGCTCGCTCTCGCGCTGGGCGATGAGATCATGCTCCACGACGTGGCCAGCCGCGACATCCCGCGCGCCTACGTCACATGGTGCGGTGACGATTTCGATAAAGCCGAAAAAGGGCTTCAAAAGGCAATCGCCGGAAACCCGAGTGGAGCTGCGAAGCTGCGTGGCGTACTGGCGCTCGATGTCTATCGAGACCGCATGAAGGACATCGGCAAGGCCCGCGCGATGGCCCGCGAATTTCTCGCCAAGTCACCCGCCGAGGACGGTTGGTCCGAGGAGGTCATCAAGTTTCTTTACGACTCAGCCACGAGTGATGACGAGTTTCACAAGGATCTTGAAGCGGTCGTCGCGAGCGCACATGCCTTTCCCGAGCGAGCGGGATTTCAAGAGCGGATCTGGAAACCCATGCCTGCTGATAAGAACCGCAATCGCGACTGGCTGCAGGCGCGGAAGGACGATCAGGAAGATGCGGTTGCCCGGCTGTGGCGTCAGACCCTCGAGGATGGCGGCAAGGCGGGCCAAGCCTGCAAGGAACTCCTCCAGAAAAATCCGTCTCCCGAAAACCGTCTGCGCCTGCTCGCCCGCCTCGCATACGTTTTCCGCAACCATCTCGGTGGGAAATCGAAGGAGGTCTCTGCAGAACATTATGAGACTCTCTGCAAAGAAGCGCCCGCCGATCTAACCGCAGCTGCACGCTGGCTCGAGGCCGCCACCTTCTCCAACCGTGAAATGCTGCTCACCGCAGCCCGCCACCTTCTAACCGTCACGCCCGCCGACACCCATCCGGACACATGGATCCGCCTTTGCGAAACCAAGGACGAGGCGATCATCCGCAAGGCGATTCCCTGGATCACTGCCTCATCCAAAGAGAGTGCCAATCCTCTCTACTACGCCTCGCGAATCGGAGAAATCTTGAACGAACTTGGCATGAAAGAAGAAGCGATGGCGTGGTGGCGCTCGCGGATGGATTTGAATCCCAACGATTCGGACGCCGTCACCTGTGCCCTTCGCGTCTCCTCCACCATGGAACCGGCGCAGGCCAAGGCATTCCTGTTGCCACGCTTCGAAGCGGACACGGATTTCCAGGGAGCCTACGCCTCCGAAATCGCAAACCGTGCCTTCCGCGCAGACGATCTAACGGGCATGGAGGATATCCTGAAAAAATTCCGCATGCGTGCCGACGCCGCTCCCTTCCGCCCCTGGGGCATGGGCGAATGGCCCGTCCGCAGCTGGATTGAGGCCGCGCGCAGCGCAAAGGATTGGCCGGATGAAAAGAAGGCCCGTGTGTTCCGCATCGTCCGCGACCTTCGGGCTGGCCGCCTCAGCGCGGAAGCGGGAATGGAACTCCTCGCCAGCGAACCGCGGAGCATCGGCCGGCTCCTCCTCACCCAGAGCCTGATCCTGATGGCCGACCCGCATCACGAATCCTGGCAGCGCATTTATCCCTTCGCGCAGGCCGCGCTCGCCCGCGAGGATGCCACCCTCGCCGCCGCCATTCTCAACGGTTTGCTGAACTCGATCCGCTCCGTCGGTGAGGGCGAGATGGCCGATGCCCGAACTCTGCTCCGCAAGGCCTACGCCAAAATGGGCGGCCTAACAGCTGACATTCCGGCGGACAGCCCAATCGCGCCGCTGCTGCAGATCATCCTCCACCTCCGCTTGGGAGAAACGGAACTCGCCGAGCAAGCCTATTTTCAAAATCGGCCGCTCTTCGACGCCCACCGGGACGAACTTCCCGTCGAACTCGTCCTCTTCGCCGCCCAAACGCATATCTCCCAAGGCACGCTAACAGACCACGAGCGCGCCGAGAGTATTCTGCGTGGATGGTTGATCAAATTTGGTGAAGCAAAGAACATCGACACCCGCGACAAGGCACGGGTCCAGCTCCTGCTTGCAAAAAACTATCAGCGCGCCGGTCAATACGATATCGCGCGTGCGGAATTCACCACCGTGCTCAATCTCTACAAGGATCAGCCGGAAGCGGTGGAAGCGCGGTTCGGCATCGGCGAAACTTATATGGCCCAGAAGGTTTACGACCAGGCCGGAGAAATCTTCACCGACCTCGCGACTAACTCGACCCCGGCGATCTCGATCCGTGCGGATTTCCTCCGTGGCGTGCTCGCCATCCGCCAAGACAACAACGAGGAAGCGCGCGGGATTTTCCTCAAAGTCCTCGAACACTCGCCCGATCCGGAACTCGCTAACGAAACCCTCTACAACCTCGCCGAGGTCTATGGCATCGAACAACGCTTCCTCGCCCAGCTCGAAACGCTCCGTACGGTCGGCCGACTCGGGCAGGAGTCAAAACTCTGGCAGACGCCCGGCACCGCTCTATCCGTCGTGGTCCAGGACTCCGATCTCGGTATCAGCCGGGGCGACACGCGCATCCCGGTAGTCATCCGCACCGAGCCTGGCAACGACAAGGAGGAGTCCTTTCTAACCAGCGGCGGAGCAGGCAAGGGGATCTTTCTCACCGAGATCCCCACCACCCTCGGCGAGGCGGTTCCTGGCGATGGCACACTCCAACTCACCGGTGCGGACACGATCACCGTGGACTATCCGGAGGATTTCAAGAAAGAGTTCCCTTTCGAGGTCCTGAGCAACACCCGCCTTCGCGTCGCCTCGGACGCGAGTCTCGAAGTCGCGAGCGCCGAGATCATCGACAAGGATGACGCCAGTTTCACCGACACGTTGAAAAAGGAGGTCGAAGACGATGAGGACAAACAACCGCGTGCCGCCGCCCGACCTAACAATCAAATCAAACCGGGCAATCTGATCTATGCGCAGGTCAAGGATGGCGACCGCGACCTGACGGCAGAGGCGGATTACGTCGGCATCAAGTTGAGCGCTTCCAGTGGTGACGAGGTTCAGATAAAGATCGCCGAGGAAAAATCCCATGGCGGCGTTTTCAACGGCACCGTTTCCACTGGCGAGCTCCCGGCAGGAGCCAAGGCATCCGACTCGGCGATCGATCATAGCCCGCTGATGGCCATCGACCACGATCCACAATCCTCGTGGCGCAGCGAGCCCGATGGTGCCGCTCCGAAGTCGCTCACCATCGATATGAAGGAACTTCGTCCGGCGGAAACCATCGTCCTCACCTCGCCCGACGCCGAAAAAGAAGCGCCCGTTAGAATGCAGGTTCGTGGCAGCCACGACGGACGTTTCTGGTTCAGCCTCGGGGAATTTCCCGCAGCCACAGCGGCCATCCCCATCCACTTCCCCACCCCTGAAATGCGGCTCCGCATTTACAAGACGCCGGCCAAAAATCTAAAGGCATCCTACACGTGGGACGAAATCGCCGACCTCACCCGCAAGTTGGAACCCGACGACAACCAGAAGGTCGATCATCTGACGTGGCAGACACCGGAAAATGGAACGGACGCCTATTTTCTCGTCTGGTCCGGCCCGCTGGTCCAGGAGCGGGACGGAGCCATGCGCCTCAGCGCCTCTGGTAAAATGTCAGCCATCATGATCGACGGACGCCTCGAACTTCCGTTAGGCGAAGGTGGCAGGACGGTGGATGTCTTCGCTCAACGGGGCCTGCACGAGATCTCCATCATCTCGATCGTCACTCCCGAAATAAAATCGGT
>JBBQDJ010000341.1:0-4953 GCA_038319595.1 Verrucomicrobiales bacterium | reverse complement strand
GCAGCAGATCCGCTAGACGGACGTAGTCGGCTTCACCCGTGAACTCCTCGCGGGGCTTGGCGGCGCAGCGGAGTTTGGTGGCTTCCCACATCGCGGACTCGAGGGACGCGAAGAACTCTGCTAGATTTTCCAGCAATGGCTCGGCAAAGGTCCAACCGAGCGCCTGTTCCTCGATCCAGCGCCCGGTCTGGGTCTCCTTTCCACCAATGACCGGCACGCCGAAACTGCCACCCTCATAGATCCGGTTAGGAAGCAGCCAGGCGGAGTTGCCGTTCGGATCGCTCATGTCGAAGGCCCAATTGAAATCAATCTCCGCGTAGATTTCCGCGAGTTCGTCCGGATAGAAATAGGAGCCGCCGAATTCAAAGTTAGGCAGGTCGCCCAACAATTGATCGAACTCCCCGGCGATGGTCCCCGCCGGATAGCCACGCAAAACGATACGGATCTGAGCGCCCAAGCGGAGTGCCAGCGCGTGCATGATTTCCAGGCTCCGCCGGCAGCGTAGCGCACCGAAACAACCGATCACCCACGGCTTTCCACCCGACACGGGCGCATGTCCGTCCGATCCCACCGGCGGCAGGAGGCGGCTCGGATAGACCTTGTTCTCCAACAGAAAAATCCCGCCCTGATAACCCTGCACCGGATGAAAATATTCTCTAACAAATCCGGGTGAGGTGGTGACCAACAACGCCGAACGGCTCAACACTGCCCGTTCGATGGCGCGCAGGACCTTCGAAACCAATCCGCCGCCCGTCATCGCCGGTTGGATATCGGCAAGCTCGAGGACCAGCGGGATCCGGCGACCGGCAAAGAAGCGCCCCAGCAGTGCGAGCACTGCGTTGTCCGTGTTTACCACGTAGATGACGCCGCAGTCTCCGAGTCGTTCCCGGTTGGCCCACAGCACTCCGATGCAGTTCACGAACGCCCACAAGCGCTGAAGGTAGCGGCGGTTGTAGGTGGTGCCGAGGTGGATGTTCTGCCAGGTCGGCGGGGTCTCCGACTTGTCACGGACCCGGTGGAACGTGAAGCCGATGACCTTGCGGCCCTGATCCTGCAGGGCGGCGATCCGTTTTCTCACCCGTGCGTCGCCACGCTCGTGAGCGAAAAAGGCGATGGGACGAACTTTAGGATCAGGCACTCCGACAGCGTGGGAAATGGCTCCGCGCATTTCAAGTGATTCCCTCGCAGAGGAGGTAACTGAGAGCGGTGGGCAGCAGCACGGGACACCCTAAGGGGGGCGGATCTCCGGTCCGCCTGGACGATGGGAAGCACAAGAGATGAGCTTCGCACTTTCGCTTTCGCCCCACATCGGCAAGTGGACCAGAGATCCACTCCCCTTATTTCGCCCATCACTTTCAGTGGCAGCTGTTGCACCGGTAGGGAGGTCGGACACTTTTGTCCGCCTGGACGATGGGAAGCGCAAGAGATGAGCTTCGCACTTTCGCTTTCGCCACGCATCGGCAAGTGGACCGGAGATCCACTCCCCTTATTGGCCTGCCACTAGCGGCGACCACGCATTGCCAAACCGTAGGGATCCGCGACACTTCTCCCATGCAAACTGAGATTTTCACGATCGCCGACGCCGCCACCGTATCTGCCGGCAAGCTCAACATGCTTGGCTCCTTCGACCATCTGGGAGCGCCCAGTTTCCCCGCCAAACACACCGCCTGCGTGGTCATCTGCAAGCTGCGGATGGATCATCAGGATTCAGGAAAACACGACATCCAGCTCCGCATCATCGATCCAGACGGCCACGACGTGGTGCCACCCGCGGAGGCAACCATCGAGGTGAACATCGACCTCGACGGCAGCGGCCATCACACGCATCTCTGGCATATCCGAGGATTCCCCCTACCGAAACCGGGGGTCTTTTACATCGATGCAATCGTCGATGGATCACTGCTCGCGAGGACGCCGTTGTTTGTCAAACAGAAGCTGAGAGAGACTCGTTGAGGGATCAGGAGATGGCCGGAATGTTTCCTCGACCGGCGGCAGAGCCCACATCCTTACTGCGTTTGCGGGACGCCTTGTCACTATCCTCCAGCGCCTTCGCGATGAAGCCGAAAACAAGGATAAGGCCGACCACCGCGTAGAAGACATAGATGGAACTCTTGCCTGCGGTGAAGCCATAGTTGTGAAGGCCGGTGTTGAGGAAATTCACGTGCCACCACGAGAACGTGACCACCGCTCCGGTGAAGACGGCAGATAGATGCAATCCCCACTCCTTGATATAGCCACCGAGACGGGCGTGGAGAATGGAGAGCGTCCAGAGAACAATCAGCAACGCGCCGTTTTCTTTCGGGTCCCAACCCCAGAAGCGGCCCCAGGAGTCGTTGGCCCAGATGCCGCCGAGGACGGTGCCGACGAGCGCGAGGAACAGGGTGAGGCAGATCATGCCGTAAACCGCCTTGGTGAAAAACCGCCGGATTTCCCGATCGTCATCCACCAACCGCAGCCCCCGGACCAACAGATAGATGAATGCGAGAAAGGCGCTGAGCAGGCCGGCCGCATAACCGAGGGTAATCGTGATGACGTGGACGGTGAGCCAGTAGTTGGAATCCAGAACCGCGACCAGCGGATCCATGGAGTCCTTGGCATCGCCAAGTTCAAAGCGCCGCGCGAGAATGATCAGCAACATGGACATGATAGGGGCGATCCCCAAGGCGAAGCCCCTGCGGGTCATCAGTTCGATAATCAAAGCGAAAAGACATCCAGTCGCGGCGATAAAGATGATCGTGTCATAGAGATTTCCGACCGGCGGGCGTTGCATGATGATGCAGCGCTGGACGATGGCGATGACGCAGAGCGCGACCCCTGTCAGGGTGGCCCCGAGAGTGATCCAATAGAAAATGCGACCCACCAGACCGTGCCCGGAGATCCACATGGCCAAGGCGGTTAGCGTGCCTAGGATGAAAAGGACGAGGGCGTTGAGGAACCAGTCCATCCGATAGAAATCCGCTTCCATCACGATGTATTTGTATTCGCCGCGAGCATCGGCACGCTTTGCCAAGCCGTCGCGCAGTGACACGAGTTGTTCGCGAAAGGTCGCCTCGCTTTCGGTGATGGAACGGGCGGTGGTTTCGAGCGCCTTGATATCCCCGATGGCAACCCGCGGATCGGTGTTAGAATCGGTGATGGCGTTGTAAATGGAATCACCGGCACTGAACCAGATCTGGGTCTTGGGGTTGACGGGCGGCAGGATGTAGAGCCCGAATTTTGAGAAATTCGCGGCATCTTCGACCTGCTGCATGAGACTCACGAGATGATCGTCAACCGGTTGGCCCGCGGCCTTCGATTGCGCGGCCTGTTGACGGATTTGCGGCGCGGTGGCCATGACGGCACTGATGTCAGCGCGCTGGTCCGCTGCTCCATCCTTGCCAGTGCCGTGCAACGTTACCCCGAAGCGGGCGAAGCCGAAGTAGCCGAGCAGGCTTTCATATTCGCGGAGGTTGTAGGCGAGAGTGATGGTTTGATCTTGGACTGGGTCCCGCTTTGCTTTTTCGATCAATTCATAGGTCTTGGCGAGTTCAATGAGCTTCTCGCGCGCAGGTTTGATGTCGGAATAGCTGTAGCGATCCCGCTTGCCGCGAGCCTTCACGCCGACGGCTTCGAGCACGTCGGAGTTGTCGATGCGGAATGTCGGCAGCTTGATGGCGAGTTGTGGACGGAACAGCGTATCCATCAGCCAGGCCGTCGGCTTGATCTTGATGGATTTGCCCGAGTCCCCTTGGACCTCCATGGAGCGGGCCCCGTGCAGGCTGAGCATGGTGAACCCGGCGTAGGTGGAGAGCGGCTTGATGCGACCGCCGTTCTGGATAGGAATCGACTCGGCGACTTTCAACGTTTCCTTTTCCCATGCGGTATAGCCTTCGATCTGTTGGGCCTCACCTTTCGGCATGACATCAACGATCATGTTGTAGAACACGGCAGCGAGCACGATCACGGCGATCGATGCGGCGATCCACCGACCTGGTTTTGAAAATAAGTTAGACATGACGGGATTTGCGTGGGCTGGCTCCAAGGAACGAGAAGAGTTTGATCAGGAAAGTGACTCCCATACCGATGGCGACAATGATAAGGCTGTATTTCGGCCATTGGTCGGCGGGGTTTTTAACGACTTCAAATACAGAATACATTTTCTGTCCGGGCATGGCCCCGGGAGGTCCGTAACTGGCTTGGAAAAACGTCAATCCTTCGTAACGCATTGGCTCGTTCATCTGGATGGTGAAAGGCGCCTGGCTGCCGTTTTCAAGGCGCGTGACCTCGCTGACGAACTTCTTCGGCCGCATGGTGCCGGGGTGGAAGTCGGCGGTGAACTTGTCGAGCTGCACGGTAAACGGCATCGCCCAGAGGCGCTTGTGCATGTCCACGGTGAAGACGCGGTCGCCGTCCCGATAGGTGAAGGGATGGAAGCTGGCACCAGCCAGAATGAAGGGTTCACCCTTTTTGCCATCGCGGGTGACGATGCGGGCGTAGCAACCAGCGGTGTATTGTTCAGCGGGTTCGGCTTTCTCAAGCTTCGGCTTTTCCATCAGGAAATAACCGTCGGCGATGTACTGCTGCCGATCGGGAGCGCGCTCGGCCGCTGAAACCGGCACCGCATTCTCAAGGTAGTAGGTGAGTTCGAGATCAAAGGGCATGTCTGGCAGACGGAAGGTGCGGAGTTTCGCGCCCTCCAAATCGTCGATGTCTTTACCTCGGATCACGTGGATCTTATTAGGCTTGCCGTCCTTGACCTCCGCGATCTCGACCACGTATTCGAAATAATCCTCGGCTACGTTGCTGGCTTGCCCCTCGCTGACGGCCATGTTTCCGCGTTCGGAAAAGTGATAGGTCACGCCGGCGCCGACGAGCATGAAGATGATGCCGAAGTGGGAGATGAGATTGCCGTAGTGTCTCCAGCCTTTGCGAATGCGGATGATACCGCCGAGGGTCAGGTTCAGCAACAACACC
>JBBQDJ010000340.1:0-4957 GCA_038319595.1 Verrucomicrobiales bacterium | reverse complement strand
GATCGTGTGACCTTTGACGGTGCCTGGCTTGGCGATGACTTGGCCACGCTCGACTTGGTCCTTCTTGAGACCGCGGATGAGGAGACCGACGTTGTCACCGGCACGACCTTCGTCGAGCAGCTTGCGGAACATTTCGATGTCGGTCACGGTGGTCTTCTGCGTGTCGCGGATACCAACGATTTCGACTTCTTCCATCTTCTTGATGATGCCACGCTCGACACGACCGGTGCAGACCGTTCCACGACCTTCGATCGAGAACACGTCTTCCACATGCATGAGGAAGGTCTTGTCAATCGGACGCTCAGGCTCGGGGATGTAGGAATCCACGGCATCCATGAGCTTCATGACGTTTTCCATTTGTGCGACGTCGCCATCGAGGGCGAGCTTGGCGGAACCCATGACGATCGGAATCTCGTCACCTGGGAATTCATACATGGAAAGGAGGTCGCGGACTTCCATTTCGACGAGTTCGAGAAGCTCGGCATCATCCACAAGGTCAACCTTGTTCATGAAAACGACGAGAGCAGGCACGCCGACCTGACGGGCCAGCAGAATGTGCTCACGGGTTTGTGGCATCGGGCCGTCTGCAGCGGAAACAACAAGGATCCCGCCGTCCATCTGGGCGGCACCGGTGATCATGTTTTTCACATAGTCGGCGTGACCCGGGCAGTCCACGTGGGCGTAGTGGCGTTTGACGGTTTCATATTCCACGTGGGCTGTGTTGATCGTGATACCACGTTCACGTTCTTCCGGAGCTGCGTCGATGTCCGCGTAGCTCTTCTTTTGGGCGAGGCCCTTTTCAGCGAGCGTGTTGGTGATCGCCGCAGTGAGGGTGGTTTTGCCGTGGTCAACGTGACCGATAGTTCCGATGTTAACGTGCGGCTTATTGCGCTGGAATGCTTCTTTTGCCATGGTGGTTGTTGTTCTGCTTGAGACTGTTGAGATTTTTCGTGATCGCCCTGGAGCTCGCGGGGGGAATTGAACCCCCGACCTCATCCTTACCAAGGATGCGCTCTACCCCTGAGCTACGCGAGCAAACTGATATGTGATGCTCTACCTTCAACCCGACAAAAACACCGCGTCCGATCCCGTTTCACGAGACTGGCCGCGGCACCCCTGACTTGTTGTGGGGAAGAGCGGGCGGACAGTAGCAAAGCCCCCCACCCTGTCAAAAAAAATCTGAATGAAAAGAAAATTTATCCGAATCCCTTGAAAATCTAATGATCACGAGGCCGGAACATCCCCTTCCGGCAGTAGCATCGAGAGCCGTTTGATGGCCAAACAAGACCCATTTTCAGAATCCACTTCGATGATCACACCACAGAGTCGAACCGGTCCTTTCGCGATCGGAAAACGTGTCGGCATGCCTGATTTGAACCGCCAGACGACCGATTCGATGCTGCGCCCGAGGATGGATTCCTCCGGCCCGCACATCCCGGCATCGGTAAGATAGCCAGTCCCGCCGGGAAAAATGGCCTCATCCGCTGTCTGCACGTGGGTATGAGTTCCGACCACCAGGGAGACTTTTCCGTCGAGCATCCGCCCCATGGCAATTTTCTCGCTGGTCGTTTCCGCGTGGAAATCCAGCACAATGACCTTCACTCCGTCCAACCGTAGCCGCTCGACTTCTTTTTCCACCGCCAAATAGGGATTTTCCAAGGGCGGTTGAATGAACGAGCGACCTTGCGCCTGAATCACGCCGACGCGGCCCTTCGCGGTTTCCAAAACCACGCTTCCCGCCCCCGGCGTGCCTTCCGGGTAGTTGATCGGACGCAGCAACCTCGGCTCCGTTGGGAAATAGTCGACAATCTCCTGCTGATCCCAAACATGATCGCCCGTCGTAATGACCGCCGCTCCCGCCCGCAGCAGGTCGATCGCAATCTTCGGCGTGATGCCCTTGCCGCCGGCGGAATTCTCGCCATTGACGATGCAAAAATCCAAGCTCTCTGACTGTTTAAGGAACGGTAGTTGCTCGATGACCGCCTTGCGACCAGGCTCGCCGACCACGTCACCGAGGAATAAAATACGAATCGCTGACATAACAAATGACCGAGCGGAAATGGATCGCTCTTCGCGAACCGTCCACATTCACCCGCTCCCCGACAATCCTATTTCCTGAATGAGCCTCAATCCCAACCGCCAGATCCTTCTTCTCCTCGTCGCCGTCACCCTCGGAGGGGTGGCCCTCATGCTGATGCTGCCGATTACGAAAAAGCCTTTTCCCTCCCGGCCACCGGAAAAATCGCCGCTCCCCGAGCTTTCCATCCTCGCCTCGCCTCCTAACTGGGTTCTGTTGGAGGCCTATCAGGAAACGATCACCCGCAGCGATTTTGAGCAGCTTCTCACTCGCGTATTCACCACTGGGGAGACATGGAAGCAAAGCATCACGATCGAAGAAACCGAAGCGATCATCCAGACCGGTGTGGGCGATGAGAAATTTCATCTTCGTTTCGCCGCACCTGAGCACGAAAAGTCTGCCCCGCGCCACTGGCGCACGGCCTCCGAGCTCCCGCCCACCACCGCAGACAAACCGCTGGCCGGGTTAAAAATCGCCATCGACGCTGGCCACATCGGCGGCGAGTGGGCGAAAATGGAAGAGCGCTGGATGGTCGTCGGTGACGGCACTCCGGTTTGCGAGGGCGACATGACGTTGCTGGTGGCGAATCTCCTCAAGCCCAAGCTCGAAGCCCTCGGTGCTATTGTTTCCCTCGTCCGGGAAAAACCCGAGCCCGTCACCAAAGTCCGCCCCGCAGATTTGGAATCCCTCGCCCACAAAACCAGCAAGCCCGATGCATCCGCCATCGAAATCCAGAGAACCGCCGAACGCTTTTTTTACCGCACGGCAGAAATCCACGCCCGCGCCGAACGGGTCAACCACACCCTCAAGCCCGACCTCGTCCTTTGTCTCCATTTTAATGCCGAACCCTGGGGCAATTCCAACGCCCCCACCCTGATTGACCGCACCCACCTTCACCTCCTTCTCAATGGTGCTTATAATGACGACGAAGTCCCTCTCGCCGATCAACGCCACGCCCTCCTCCAGAAACTCCTCCAGCGTACCCATCAGGAAGAAGCCTCCGTCGGCGCGACCGTCGCGGACACTTTTGCCGCACGCACCGGATTGCCTGCTTACGCCTACCCTCTGAATTCCACCAACGCCCGCCCGGTCAACGGAAATCCTTACCTGTGGGCCCGCAATCTCCTTGCCAACCGCCTTTACGATTGCCCTGTCATTTTCATGGAACCCTACGTGATGAACTCCACCATCGACTACCCGCGTTTCCAAGCGGGCGATTACGAAGGCCTGCAGGAAATTGCCGGAAAAATGCAGCCATCCATCTTCCAAGAATATGCCGACGCCGTCGCGGAGGGCTTGAAAATTCACTATTCCCAATCACGCCGGATTGAATCGCCCAGCTCACTGCCCAGTGAGAATTAGAAGATCGGCTTGTCGCAATTCATCAAGAGGACGCCGCATAATACGGTAATTCGTTCACCGACTTGTTTCGTATGATTTGCGATCCAAAAAGTGTTGGATCCAACTCGATTTCCGTAAAAATCCAATTATGATTTCACGCCTCGTTCTCCTCCTCTCTTTCGTCTCCCCGGTCCTCGCCCAAGACGGCGGGCAGTTATTCACCCTCTACTGCTCAGCCTGCCATGGAGCTGACGGGAAAGGCGCCACCGGCGGCACTTTTCCACCGCTTGCGGGCAGTCCTTGGCTGCAAGGCGACGGCGAGCGCGCCATCAAAATCGTGCTGCATGGCCTCGAAGGACCGGTAAAAGTGCTGGGCAAGGACTACAATCTCGCCATGCCGCCGCAGGGAGCCATGCTACCGGACGATCAAATCGCGGCCATTTTGACCCACGTCCGCAGTTCTTGGGGAAACAAGGAAACTGCCATCACTCCTCAACAGGTGAAGGCCAGCCGCTCGGCCACCGCCAACCGCTCGGGTCCATGGACTTCAGAGGAAATCCTGAAGCTCCACCCGTTCCCGCTGGAGGCAACCGCCCTCAAGAATCTCATTTCTAACGTCTATTCGGGGAATTGGACGGCGCTCCCGGATTTCTCCAAGCTCAAGCCTGATAGCACCGAGGAAGAACACGTCGGGATCATCAGCGTCAAACAATCCCCCAAAGCCGACCATTTCGCGATCGTCTGGAATGGTGATTTCCTTGCACCCTCGGACGGCGATTACCTATTCGCGCTCGATGCCGACGACAGCGCACGCGTCCTTATTGACGGCAAACCAATCGCAGAAGTCACCGGCATTGGACCGATGGGTGGCAAACGAAAGAAAGAGGGAAAGGCAGTGCTCACTAAAGGCTCGCATCCCATCCGCATCGAATACCTCGAAGTCATCGGCAACCAGGGCATCTCCCTAGGTTGGAAAACCGGTAAAAAGGGCAACTGGAACTGGCTCTCCGAAGAACAGGAAGCCGCTAAGGCCGGGCCAAGCTACCCGTCCATTCCCATCCAGCCCTCATCCGCCCACACCGCGATTTATCGAAATTTCATCGCCGGCACGACTCCCCGGGCCATCGCCTTCGGATTTCCCGGTGGCGTGAATCTCGCCTACTCTGCCGATCACCTCGCGCCCGAACTTCTCTGGACCGGTAAATTCATGGATGGCGGTCACCATTGGACCGCGCGGGGCCAAGGCAACGAACCCCCCGCCGGAGAAAATGTCATCAAGCTCTCGAATTCGGCTGCTCTCCCCGATGGTGCCAAATTCCGCGGCTTCAAGCTCGACGACGTTGGAAATCCCACATTTTCATCCCAACTCGGTGATGCCATACTCCTTGATTCTTGGACGCCGAGTTCCAGCAGCCTGATCCGCAAGCTTTCGCTCAGCGGAAAAGGTGCTCCGCTGCAAATCCTGATTTCCGACATTCTTACCCCGACCCCTGCCGGCGATCACCAATATCTGCTCACTCCCAAGCTTCTTCTGAAACT
>JBBQDJ010000339.1:0-4960 GCA_038319595.1 Verrucomicrobiales bacterium | reverse complement strand
TCAACTACGAACTCCCGCGCTCGCCCAAAGACTACCTCCACCGCATCGGCCGCACGGGCCGCGCCGAGAACCACGGCGATGCCATTTCTCTGATTAGCCCGGAGGAGATGGAGCATTTCCAGATGATCCAGAAGAAAACGGGGAAACGCGTGAAAATCCTCAGCGGCGACACTATCGACCTGCAAGGGTATTGAATGAACGGCAGCCATCGAGCGTGATGGAACTTGGAGGCCATAAAACCGGATCCTAAGCCAGTTTTTCAGGCGTTTCCGGCCCTCGTTCAGGGTTCCTTTTGCAAGAACCTACGGAGAATTCCGTATGACCAACCCTGAATAACGAGTGCCGTCTCAGTCCATCGCTACCGCTCCCCTTGCACAACGCCGCATTGCGGTGAAACTCTCTTCTGTCACCCAATGGCTTTCACAACGACTCACTCTCAAGGCAATTTCCAAGTAAGCCGCGTCGTGGCTTGAATGAAATCCGCATCTTCTCTGAATGAAATTCTGCCAATTCTTGTTTCTCATCACGCTGTTTCCACTCTGCGCACAGGGTGAAATCGACTTCGCACGCGATGTGCGGCCGATCTTCAATGCCAAGTGCACCGCCTGTCATGGTGGGGTCAAAGAAGCGGGTGATATTTCGTTGATTTATCACGATAAGGTTCTCGGCAAAGGGAAGTCGGGCGAAACCGTGGTGGTCCCCGGAGATCCCGATGCCTCGGAGCTCATGAAGCGCATCCTCAACAAGGACCCCGAAGAAGTCATGCCGAAGCCCGAGCACGGCCCGCGGCTCTCCGATAAGGAAATCGCGACCCTCCGGCAGTGGATCAAGGAAGGTGCAAAGTGGGGCGAGCACTGGTCATTTGTGAAACCAGAACGCCACACGCCACCCACCGTTTCCAATCCGGGATGGTGCCGGAATCCGATCGATCAATTCATTCTCGCTCGCCTCGATTCGGAAAAACTCAGTCCCTCGAAGGAAGCCGATCGCGCGTCATTGTTGCGCCGTGCCTCGCTCGATCTGATAGGGCTGCCGCCGACCATCGAAGAGCTGGATGCTTTTCAAGCAGACAACTCTCCCGACGCCTACGAAAAGCAAGTGGACCGCTTGCTCGCTTCACCCGCATTCGGCGAGCGTTGGACCTCGGTGTGGATGGACCTCGCGCGCTATGCCGACTCCGAAGGCCTTGGCTCAGACAACCGCCGCGATGTTTGGAAATTCCGCGACTGGCTGATCGACTCCTTCAATCAGGACAAGCCTTTCGACCAGTTCACCATCGAACAACTCGCTGGCGATCTGCTCCCGGCGCCGACTCTCGATCAACTCATCGCGACCACTTTCCAGAGACTCACGCAATCGAACGACGAGGGCGGCACCGACGATGAGGAATTCCGCGTCACCGCTGTGCTGGATCGGGTCAACACCACCTGGGAGGTCTGGCAGGGCCAGACCTTCGGCTGCATCCAATGCCACAGCCATCCCTACGATCCCATCAGTCACGACGAATATTATAAGTTCGCCGCATTCTTCAATCAGACTCGCGACGCGGACCTCAGCGAAAACCTTCCAGAAATCACCATTCCACTGGACCGCTCGAAGCACGACCAAGCGGGCAAGCTCCAAGCCTCGATCATGAAAGCCGAGTCCGGTTTGTACGAGCTTCAAGGTAGTTTGAATAAGGCCACCAAATGGCTGCCGGTGAACAACCTCGAAGCCACCGGTAAGGGCACGATGCTGAAAACAGTCGATCAGAACGGATTCCGCGAGTTCCGCACCAAGGGCAATGTCGCTAGCAGTTCGATCCATCAGCTCGCATTTCAGCCGGAGCCTAGCTCACCGCTAACCGCACTGAAACTTGAGCTGCTGCCGCTGGATGAGTCCGCAGCCCGTCTCACTCCCGAGTGGGGATCGTTCTTGAAAAAAATCGAGGTCAGCATCCTCCCGGCAAATGGCTCCGCGCCCCGGCCGGTGGGACTGGCAAGATTGATTGGCGACGAGGAGCATCCGCTTTTCGATCCGGAAATCTCCCTGCGCGGCGGCCAAGGCTGGGGGCCGTATAGCAAGATCGATCGCATTCGCTGGTGCGTCGTCGTCCCCCAGCAGCCCATCGTCCTTGAGCCCGGCGCGAAGCTGCAGGTTTCGTTGGCCAATGGCGGCACGATCATCGCCAGCTTCCCGATGGTGGCGAAACGCGGACGCCTTTCGATCACTGCGGACCCGGCCTGGACCGCGCTGCTAACACGTAGCGATGTCAACAGCCAGCGTGAGACGATTAGCAACTCGCTCAAACAACTCAAGGCCATCCCTTCGACTACGATACCCGTGATGCGAGAGCTGGAGCCTGCCGCCCGCCGTGAGACCCACGTCTTTGTCCGTGGGAACTGGCTCAACAAGGGCGACCTCATCGAAAAGCCGGACGTGCCCGCACTTTTTCCTAAAATCCCGGAAGGCGTGAAGCATGACCGGCTCGCCCTCGCGAAATGGTTAGTCTCACCCGAGAACCCTCTAACCGCTCGCGTCGCGGTGAACCGTTTCTGGCTCGAACTCTTCGGCACCGGCATCGTTGAGACCGCTGAAGACTTCGGCTCGTCTGGCGTGAAGCCCTACCACCCAGAGCTGCTAGACGATCTTGCGGTGCGCTTCGGAAGTGAGTTCAAGTGGAGCACCAAGCGCCTGCTTCGCGAGATCGCCACCTCCGCCACCTATCGTCAGAGCGCCGTCATCGCCCCCGGCATGGCGGAGCGCGATCAGTCGAACCGCCTGCTCGCCCGTGGCCCCCGGCAACGGCTCACGGCGGAAATGTCGCGTGACCATGCGCTCACCGTCTCCGGACTCATCACCACCAAGACTTTCGGGGAACCTACCCATCCACCGATCCCCGCTGGAGCTTGGAAACCGTTCAATAACGACCCTTGGAAAACCCCGATGCCCGGAGATCCAGAACGCTACAGACGCTCGGTTTACACCTACTGGAAACGCAGTATTCCCTATCCCACCTTCGCTACCTTCGATGCCCCGTCGCGTGAAATGTGCAGCAAGCGACGTCTGGTTTCTAACACACCCTTGCAAGCGCTTACCGTGCTCAACGATCCTGCCTTCGACGAATGCGCCCGCGCCCTCGCTGCATGGATGGAGAAGCTGCCCGCTGCCACGACGGAGGAAAAACTCTCCTCCGGCTACCGCCGCGTGACTTCGCGCGCCGCCACTCCCGAGCGGCTCACGCAACTCGCCGCCCTCTACCAAAAACTCGAAGCCGACTACACCAAATCCCCTGATCCCAAGGCCGGACCAACGCCGCAGGCATCTGCCCTGATGGTCGCCGCGTCCGTTCTTTTGAACCTCGATGAGGCGATGGTGCGGTAATCGCCGAAATCTGAAATTCTAAATATTTTTCTAACATGACCTTTCAAGAACACCTCCAGACCGAGCAACTTCGGGCTCTAACGCGTCGTCATTTCCTGCGTGATTGCACCACCGGCCTCGGCGGGATGTGGCTTGCCTCGCAGGGGATTGCGTCCGGATCGGGAAAGCCTGCCGTGATCCGCGATGCAAACGATCCGTTGATGTCACTCGCGCCATTGATCGCCCCGAAGGCGAAGCGGGTGATCTTCCTCCACATGGTGGGCGCGCCCAGCCAGCTCGACTTGTTTGATTACAAGCCGGAGCTCCAGCGGCTTAACGGCCAAGATTGCCCGAAGGAATTTCTCGAGGGCAAACGCTTCGCCTTCATCCAAGGCGTGCCGAAAATGTTAGGCCCGCAATTTGACTTCAAGCAGTATGGCCAATCCGGCGCGTGGTTCTCGGATCGTTTGCCCAACCTCGCCCAGCACGCCGACAAGCTCTGCTTCATCAAGACGATGCAGACCGACCAGTTCAACCACGGCCCAGCCGAACTGCTCGTCCACACCGGCAATCAGAACCTCGGTTATCCCTCGCTCGGTTCATGGGTAACTTGGGGACTCGGCACGGACAACCGCAATCTACCCGGCTTCATGGTCCTGATTTCCGGTGGCCGCATTCCGCGCGTCGGGGCCTCGCTGTGGGGCACTGGTTTCCTACCCTCCGTCTATCAGGGCGTGCAGTGCCGCTCCGCTGGCGACCCGGTGCTCAATGCCGCGAATCCTCCGGGTGTCAGCCGTGACGTCCGGCGCACGGCGCTCGATGCCCTCGACAAGTTAGATCGCGAAACGCATCAGGAAATCGGCGATCCCGAAACGCTGACCCGCATTTCCCAATACGCGATGGCCTTCCGCATGCAGGTGTCCGTACCCGAAGTCATGGACATTTCCAAGGAGCCCGCCCACATCCACGAGATGTATGGCACCCAGCCCGGTAAGGAATCCTTCGCGAATAACTGCCTGCTCGCCCGACGCCTCGCCGAAGCCGGCACCCGCTACATTCAACTCTTCGACTGGGGCTGGGATACCCATGGCTCGAATGATGTCGAGTCGATCAAAGGCGGCTTCGTAAAGAAGTGCGTGGACATCGACAAGCCGATCTCCGCCCTCCTAACCGACCTCGAACAACGTGGCCTGCTAGAGGACACGCTCGTCGTCTGGAGCGGCGAGTTCGGCCGCACCCCGATGCAGGAAAACCGCGGTGGCACGACCAACAAATTCGTCGGTCGCGACCACAATCCCGGTGCCTTCACCCTGTGGATGGCCGGCGGCGGCGTAAAGCCCGGCCTCACCTACGGCGAGACCGATCCCGTCGGCTACAGCGCCGCCACAGATCCGGTTCATATCCGTGATTTCCACGCCACCATGCTTCATTTGTTAGGATTCGATCACAAAAAACTCTCGTTCCCTTTCCAAGGCCTCGACCAGAAGCTCACCGGCGTGAAGCCGGCGAAGGTGGTGACGGGCGTGCTGGCTTAGCCCAGAGACCGCGTAAGAAGGTGCTCACTTCGTTTCAAATTCGATTCTCCAGCCACTTCAATTTTGCTTTTGGAATTTCAACG
>JBBQDJ010000338.1:0-4977 GCA_038319595.1 Verrucomicrobiales bacterium | reverse complement strand
CGCCGACAACGCCGACGACTACGGCCGCAAGCTTTACCTCATCGAAAACTGCCTCTACGGCGTGGACATCCAGCCCATCGCCATCCAGATCACCAAGCTCCGCTTCTTCATCTCCCTCGTCTGCGACCAAAAGACCAACCGCAACAAAAAGGACAACCACGGCATCCGCCCGCTGCCCAATCTGGAAACCAAGTTCGTCGCCGCCGATACCCTCATCGGCATTCCCAAGAAAGTTGTCAAAGAAGGCCACTTTGACCTGACCACCGATGCAATTCAGCATCTTCAAAGCCGACTACAAAATATCCGCCATCAATATTTCACCGTTCAGTTCCGCCGAGACAAACTTAAACTTCAAAAGGAAGACAAGGTGCTCCGAGGAGAACTCGCCCATGAACTAGCTCGTTCTTATGCTGAAAAAAGTGATGCCGATACGGTTGAGAAACTCGCTTTCTGGAATCCCTACGACCCACAATCTTCCGCCGACTTCTTCGATCCACATTGGATGTTTGGCTGCTCGCTGACGGAAGGCTTCGACATCATCATCGGTAATCCGCCTTACGTTCAGATCCAAAAATTCCCGGCAGCCCAAAAATTGAAATGGGAGGCACAGCGGTTCAAGACCTACGCCGCAACTGCGGACATTTACTGTCTCTCCTATGAACGCGGTGCTCAACTCCTTCGCTCCAGAGGTCAACTTTGCTATATCACATCTAACAAATGGATGCGTGCTGGGTATGGCGAAGACCTCCGTGCCTATTTATCGGGTGAGTTGGACACTCATGCCGTGCTCGACTTTGGCATGGCTCAAAACTTCGGAGCCGCGACGACCTACACATGCATTCTTCGGTTTTCCAAACAGCCTTCAGCCCATGAAACGCAATCGTGCTACGCAATCGACGACCGAGCGGCAATGAGCGATCCAGCCGCCTATTTCGATCAAAATAGCGTCGTTCAGAGCCACCTCAACAGTGACCCATGGGTCGTCATCCCCAAAGACCGCCAACGCATAAAAGAACAAGTGGAGGCGCAAGGCGTGCCCCTCGGAGAATGGGAAGTACAAATCAACTACGGCCTCAAAACGGGGTTTAATGAGGCATTTTATATTACACAGGAACAACGAAACTCATTCATTGCCGCAGACCCGAATTGTGCCAATATCATTGTTCCGTTATTGCGCGGCCGCGACTTATCCCGATACGCAACTGGGTGGGACGGGACTTGGATGATCAATACTCACAATGGCACTACGCGGTCGTCAATCCCTCCCATAAATGTGCAGAAGCAATACCCGGTAATTTAGAATCACTTGTTGCATTGGGAAACCGAACTGAAGAAGCGACAGGACAAAGGAGATCATTGGTCGAATCTTCGCAATTGTGCTTACCTGTTAAAATTTTCGGAGTCGAAAATTGTCTATCAAGATATTGCTCAGAGCCTTCCGTTCTATTTTGATTTCAAAGAGAACTTTTACTTCAACAACACGCTCTGGATGCTCAACGGCAAGTCAACTGAGCTTCCGTTTCTCGCGGCAGTTTTGAACTCGTCAATTTTCAGGTGCTGTTTCCGAGACAATTTCCCCGAATATTCAGGCAATGCCTATCGGCTCTTCGCGATCTTCATGGTCAAGATCCCGCTCAAGAAGCCGACCGCCGGGCAAGCCGCGCTGTTTGAGAAACTCGTCCCGCTCGTCCAACTCGCCAAGCGCATCGGCGAAGACGCCCCCGCCAGCTTCCTCGAAGACCTCATCGACGCCTGCGTGATGGAGTGTTACTTCCGCGAGCACATGGCGGAGCGGGACCTGCTCTTTCACGACACCCTTGCGCCCCACCTCGCCGCCTACGCCCCCGAGGCCAGCGAAGCGCAGCAGCGCGACTTCCTCACCCGCCTTCACCAGACCCTCAACGCCCCCAGCCACCCCATCCGCAACCGCCTCCTCCGCCTCACCGCCGACAGCCCCGATCTCCTCGCCGTCATCAAACAGGAGGGTAAGGTATGACTCGCGACAATATCGATATTCTGGAGGACTTACCACCCAGGTATTTTTGTGACTTTACGACTCCCGTGGCGGCGGAAAAAATCAGTTCCGAAGTCAAATACACTGAGTATGTCCGCTGGCTGGCAGATTACCTTCACCAAGTGGAACTGCCGCTTTCGGAGTCTCAACGACAATGGCTTCTACAAAAGGATCAATCACCACGGGGCGTCATATTTTCATGCTCGGACAGCTATGGCTATGCCGCAAGTCTGCTAGATGAACTATCCTCCTCCTTTACCATGGAAGAAGACCACTCGGCTTGGCGCTCCCGGATGCGCTTGGAATGGGAAAGCTTTTATCCCACGCACGAAGACCGCAAAGAGAATCCCTTTGATGATTGGTATGACCTGCCTGAAGATCTATTCAAACGCTTGCACGAAGAGTGGCGACAGGAACTGGAAATGCGCCAGCAGTGGAGCCATGCCGATATTCCCTTCCGCTCCTTGCTATCATGGGCACTCCGCCAGATCCCTGATTCCGAGACAAGACTCAAGCAGATCGATTTCTACTTTCAAAATTTCCAGGAAGTATCCCGTAAATGAAGCTACCCGCCATTTATTGTAGGGCTTCAATCAGTCTCAAAACTGACCACTAGCCAAGCAAAGTAATTTCTAACTATCGATCACATGAATGATTCTCAGTCCGACCAAAACGACGTTTCCACCGCCTTGGGACTTCTCCGCGATTCACTCGCCGAAGAAGAGCAACGCATCCGCAGTGAGGGTGCCAAGGCCATGCAAGGTGGAGATTATGACACTGCGACGTCGGTCATCGAATTCGCGAAGCGCCTCCTAACATTTCAAAAGAAAGTGGAGTCCCTCGTTTCCGAATGGGACGAACTTGAGGATATGCGCGATTCCGCCAGCCCTGCGGTGCAGGAAATCGTCAGCAAGCGATTCTTCGGCAAGAAGAGAAAAGGTGAGATTACAGCGCACACCGATTTTTTCCCCTACATCCTCCAAGCCCTCGTGGAGATGGGTGGCAGTGCCAAGACCAAGCTCGTCCTCGACCGTGTGGGAGAAAAAATGAAATCCATCCTCAAACCCCTCGATCATGCAGTCCTCCCATCGGACGGAAAATCCATCCGCTGGCGCAACGCGGCGCAATGGGCACGCAATACCATGGTCAACGAAGACGGCCGGATGAAGAAAACCAAGAACGGCATCTGGGAAATTTCCGACAAGGGGCGGAAGTGGCTGAAGGAATCAAACACGTGATGACTAAGCTCTATCCGGCGGCCTAGATGAATGAGGGCGGACATTTCCAAGCTCTGTAAACCTTGGACGATTCAAGCCACCGCCTCTTGGAGAACCTCGGGATGTTTAAGAGCGATGGTGATGAGCATGCGGGCCGCGCCGGAAGGTTGGCGTTTGTTTTGCTCCCAACTGCGGAAGGTGCTGAGGCCGACGCCAAGAGGATCGGCGAAGGATTCTTGGGTGAGGTCAAGGGATTGCCGGACTTTGGCAACCTGGCTCTTGGCTTCCCTGCCTTGGCGATGGATGGACTGGCTTACTTGGTGAATCCTAGATCAGCAGGGACGGTTCCAAGCCGAGAGCCTCGGCCGTTTTCCTGACGTGGGTGGTGTTGAACTTGCGCTCGCCACGGAGGAGGCGGGAGGCGGTGGAGCGGTCGATGCCGATGAGTCTGCCCCACTCGGTGGCGGACATGGCGATGTTTTCGAGGTGGGCGGCGAGAAACTCATGAGGGGGAAGAGCGGGGAGCGTCTCGTGATTCGCGGATTCATAGGCTTCGGCAAGCTCGGCGAGGGTTTCGAGGTAGTCCGCTTGATCCCTGTTGAGGGTGTGACCCGCCATGAGGTCGATGATTTCCGTGACGGCTTCGAGTTCGATTTCGTCATGCAGTGTGCGTGGCAGGTGAAGGCGGCAAAGGGCTTCGTAAGTTTTCGGCAACTTGGCGAAGCTGGATGGGATTGGCTTGGTGGCGTTCATTGGCTTAGAGGTCGTTTTTCCAGCGGTCTTTGCTGTATTCGGCGTGGGTGAGGATTTTTAGAATGAAGATGCTGCGGGTGTTGTTATGGATGGCGGTGATGAGGCGGTGGTGGTTGCCTGCAATGTTGAAGATGGTGACGGTCTTGGAACTACGGACGGTGGAGAGGTCGGCATGGGGCAGGACTTTGCGAACGTCGGTGATGGATTGCCACTTGGCGGCGGTTGCTATGGTGATCCATGCAGAGAGGTTGGAGGCGGCGTTCGGGTGCTGCTTGGCATAGTCGAGGATGCGTCGCCTGGTGATGATTCTGATTCGGAATGTCTGTTGGCAAATTAGCAACACGGATAGGGGCGAGTCAAGTGGAGATTCGGCAATCAAACCACCTTCAAATGTGGCTTAGCCTTGGATGCGTGTTTCGCCAACGCCACCCGCCGCTTGCCGGGGACGATGCGGAAGAAGTAAGTGCCTTCCTCTCGGGTGTGGCCAGAATGGCTTTGTTGATCGCACCAAGCTCGATCGCCGCGAACCCCTCAGCCGGTTTAGCGCGACCTTTCACCTCCGAGAGATCCCGGTGATTTTCCCTCGCGCCAGTCGCCATTGTCAGCCACTTTCGGCGCATCCACATGAACCTTCGAACTCCGTTCATCATTGCCGCCCTTGTTGCCGTGCACCCAGGGCCGGCCTGGGGGGCTGAAATTTCAGCGTCTCCCGTCATTCCCGGCCTCTATCAGAAGCATCCGCTCAGCGAACGCCAGGTCGGCGGGGTGTTGATCGCTGAGTTGCGCTGCGCCTCCTGTCATGAGGGGATGGAAGGCGCCGACATGAAGGCGGCACCTGACCTGCGGCAAGTGGGAGCACGGTTGAACCCCGATTACATCCAGCGCTTCATCGCGGATCCGGCCGCCGTGCATCCAGGGACCACGATGCCAAATCTGTTAGCGGCCGAGTCCCCAGAAAGCCGCCAGGCCATCAGCGCGTCGATCACTCAATAC
>JBBQDJ010000337.1:0-4982 GCA_038319595.1 Verrucomicrobiales bacterium | reverse complement strand
AACAACCTCATCGGTGACGAGACACCAATTGTTGTTAGCGCTGGAAACAACAACGGCGGCAATAACTTCATCGAAGTCGAGCTCGGCGTCATCAGCGGTTATGTCCTGCTGGATACCGATAACAACGGCAGCGGCGATGCTCCGCTTCCCGGCGTGGTCTTGAATCTTCTTAATGGCTCAGGAAATCCTGTGCTGGATGGAAACGGCGTGCCGATTCAGGTCGCCAGTGGTGTCGGTGGATATTACAGCTTCACGCTTGTCCCTGTCGGCACCTATCGGGTTTCACAGAACCAGCCTTCAGGCTATGGCAGCGTGAGCGATGTTGATGGTGCCAACAATAACGTCGTCGGTGATGAAACACCGATCCTAATGACTCCCGGCCTCGTCGTGGTGAACAAAAATTTCGTCGAAATCCAGCTCGGTTCCATCAGCGGCTACGTGTATGTCGATGCCTCGCCACTCGCCGGTGTCACGCTGACCTTGCTCGACGGCTCTGGAAATCCTGTGGACGGCGATCCAAATCTTGAAGGCGTCCAGCTTGTCACCGCCATCACCGATTCCACCGGTTTCTATCGATTCACCGGCTTGATGCCCGGCACCTACCGAGTCGCGCAGACCCAGCCCTTCGGTTATAACAGCACCGCCGACGCAGATGGCGGCGATCTCGATGTCATCGGCGATGTCACCGTCATTACCGTCCTTCCCGGTCAGGATAACGGTGACAACGATTTCATCGAAACTCCCGACACCTGCCCGGATACCTGGGCTGAGTGGAAATTCCAACATCCCGGCCAGCAGGCTGGTGGAAATCCCGATGCGGATGACTATGACAATCTCAACGAATTTGCCTTCGCCATGTCGCCTTTCAGCGGAGTAGGAAACGCTTGGACGCTGCAACCGTCCACCGTTGTTCCCGGCACGCTCGAAGGAGTCTTTATTCGTCCGAAGGGCGCGACTCAAAACGTGATTTACACTTTGCAATACGCTGCCGTTCCTGGTGCCCCGACGGCTTGGCAGTCCCTGGTGATCACTCCGGCGATGATCAGCACCTCGGACAATGGCGACTGCACGGAAACCGTCATCATCCGCGGCCTCGAAACGCTCAGTGGACTCATTGACGGAAACGGAATCGTCCGCATCAAGGTCGATCTCGACGAGGAAAAGGACAATGTTACCGACCACACTTCCTACACCGAGGTCGAGGGCTGGAAGGATACTGGGCTGGAACTTTGCTGCCGCACCTACAGCAATCCATTCCTGCGCGAGACTGAGTTCACCGGCACCGTCACCGGTGTGTCCGGCCAGACGCTCGATCTCACCGGCAGCGCGGGTAGCCAGGATCTCGGAGCCCTGCTTTTCAATGGTGCCTACTTTGTCGAGGTCACCTCTGGTGAAAACGAAGGACATCGTTTCGACGTGGTTTCCGCTACCGGTTCCAGTCTAACTCTCGCCACCGACAGCAATCTGTTCGAAAACGCGCCGCCCTACAACACCCGGACCGGCGCGCTTCCGGCGAATCTTGCTGGCGACACCATCGTGATGCGGCGTCATTGGACGCTTGGAGAAATGTTCCCGGCCGCGGCATTTGGAGGGACCGATGATCGTTCCACTGCCGATCAGATCCAGATTTTCGCCGAAGGCGTGTGGACGATTTACTGGCTCAACAACGATGGCGTTTCACCCCAATACTGGGTGAAAACTGGTGATAATGCCTACGCCGACCAGACGGCGACCGTGATTCCTCCGGGCCAGGGTCTGTTCTTCAACAACCGCACCGCAGTCAAGACGATCTTGGCCTATGGCGAGGTCCGGAACAATGACTTCATTCGGCCACTCGCTACCGGTTCCAACCTCGTCGCTGGTGGTTATCCGCTGGACCAATCCATCATCGGCAGGGAAATGAACCTCGCGGAAGGTTTCTTCGGCTCCCGTGACATCGCCACCGCCGATTCCTTCTACGTCTGGAGGGCCGACGAAACGGTCGGAGCCACCGGCTATGATACCTATTTCTTTAACAACAACGCGCCTCGCGTGCCTTCGGTGATCAAATGGGCGAAAATCGGCGACGCTTCCCTGCTTTCGAGGGATGCCGAAACCCTGCTACTGGGCAACCGGAGCGTTTTCATCCGCTCGAAAAACGGAATCAGCGCCTACACGCTCACCTCTCCTTGGACGCCCTGAATCGGCTCTATCAATTAAGATGCCTTGATTATCGATTCTTCCTTTATTTTTTGAAAGGACTCGTCTAAATCCCTTCGCACGACACCCCGAACTACCGGTTTGAATTTCATGAATTTTCCCATCGCCAAACTTGCTTGCCTCATTTTCGTGCTGGCTGCTGCGACCGCTCGTTCCCAGACACTCAATTGGGCGAGTCTCACCGAAAGCACCATCGTCAATAGTCAGGGAGATCCGTTGGACAACACGTTCCTGTTCGAAATCGGTGCCTTCGCGGACGGGTTTGTTCCCACGGATTCTAACATTGGGACCTGGGGTACTAAATGGCAGGCGTTTGACACCACCGACTACTCCTACGACTCCGTCGCTCTCGGCTACTTCACTGGAACGGCGGATGTGCAAAGCGTTCCCGGCTACACGAGCATGTTCCAGGGCCTCAAGGCTTACCTCTGGATTCGCAATACAGGCAACACCGAGCATTTCCTCGCCAGCACCAGCAATGATGCATGGAGATTTCCCCTGCTAGTCCCAGGTTGCTGCCCGAATGGCGAAGGGCCCACCTGGTCTGTTAGCGATCTCAACACCGACACCCCGATCTGGGGTAGCCAGTTGGGAAATGAGGGTGGCGGCGATCCGGGCGTTCTCGGACCTCCCGGCAGCCCCTTCGATCTGCAGACGCATGCGATTCCAGAAACTAGTTCAGCGGTGCTCGCGTTGCTTGGATTCAGCATTGCCATCACCCGCCGGCGCAGGATCGCTGCATAGGCCGTTTCATCATGCTCCGTGACCGTTCGGAGCGACTTTGTTTCCTCCGCATCCGCCCATGAATGTCCGCCGCTTGTGGAAATTCCTACTTTTATCCGCCGTCGCGCTGGCTGGGCAGCTCACGGCGGAAACCCTGAATTGGTATAGCCCTGCAAACCGGACCAACCACGACAGCACTGGTGCTCCGATGACTTCCGCCTATCAGTTCCAACTCGGGGTTTTCAGCGATGACTTCATTCCTACCGCGGCCAATGCCAGCCTATGGACGAACTCATGGGTTTCCGCCCAATCTACTTCCTACAACGCCTCCACCAAGGCGTTTGACAGCAATTTCACCGTTACCGGAAACGCCGCACCCTTCACCCTCGGGGCCAAAGCCTACATCTGGGGGAGGAAGACCACCGCGACCGGCGACGAGTGGATTCTTTTCCGGAAATCCGATTGGACCTGGCCTGCGCCGAATCCAATGAACCCCAATCCGCTCCTTTGGAACGCCGCCTCCGCCAATGAGGTCATCCTCGGCACCATCAACTCCGGCGGCATTCCATTTTTAATGCAATCCGAAGCCGTCATTTCCTACGCCCAATGGAGAAATTCCCAGTTGGCAGGGGAAATGCTGTCTGGCGCAAATGATGATCCCGATCGTGACGGTTCGCCAAATCTGCTGGAGTTCATTTTCGGCAGTTCTCCCACCCAAGCGGGTGCTCCAACGCCCACGCCCATCAGCTTGGTCGAAATTTCTGGCAGCCAATACCTACAAATCTCAATTCCCCGCTTGCGCAACCGCCTCTCAATCGTGTTTGTCGAGGTGTCCGGTGACTTGGTGAACTGGAATTCAGGAAACTCTTACACTACTGAGATATCGAACACGCAGGAAGCCATAGTGGTGAGAGACCTCACGCCGAGCGGCCCTGGACTGCAAAAGCGGTTCGCGAGGCTGCGGGCCGTGGTCCAGCCCTGACCGTACGTTACCGGGTCCTCATCGGGTTCTGCCTGCTGGGCTTGCTGATCAACCTTGTCCTCGCCTGGTGGAAAGTCGCGGAACCCGCCACGAACATCGCAGGCTGTGGCGATGGTGGAGATTGCTCGACGATTTTCTACTCCCGCTGGTCCCAGGTGTTCGGCCTCCCGATCGCTGCCCTGGGAGCGATGCTCTACGTCGTCCTCTACGCGGCGGTGCTCTGGCAGAACGGCCGCATTGCCGGGATCTGTTACGGTTGCATCGTCGGTTCCGCCATCTGGCTCACCTTCATCCAGGCGGTGGTCCTCCGCCAGTTCTGCCCATGGTGTATGTCCGCTCATGCGGTCGGGATCATCGTGGTCGCCCTAGGCCTTTTTTCCCACCGCTGGGATGACGGCTTCAAACTTGGAGGCTTGGCCGGGGTGGGGGTCTCCTTTGGTCTCGCCCTCGGGCAGCTCTACGGCCCGCTGCCAATCACCCATCAGGTGTCGGCCATGCCGCAACCGCGGAAACTCGAACTGCTGCCTGTCGATATCCACGCCGTTGGAACGGGCCGCAAAGTGTCTTTCGTGGAGGGGAAAAAAATCTACGACTGCCAGGCCATGCCGCACATCGGCTCGCCGGATGCGGAGCACGTCCTCGTCGAATACTTTGATTTCCAATGCCCCGCCTGCCACAAGATGCGGCAGTATCTCTCAGCACTCGTTGACGCCCATCCGAAGCAGGTCTGTGTGCTGTTGTTGCCCGTTCCCTTGGATCATGGCTGCAATCCCTCGCTCCCGGAATACGAGCCCGGCCACCCCGGCAGTTGCAATCTCACCCAGATCGCCCTCGCCGTTTGGCGCGCCCGGCCGGAAGCCTATCCCATCATTCATCAGCAGTTCATGTCGGATCCCCCCATGGACCGGGCCACCGCCCTCGCGTTTGCCCATGTCCAAGTGGATCGCACCAAACTCGCCACTGCCATGAAGGATCCCTGGATCGACCGACTCATCAAGGCGAACATCGACGACTGGGTCACCTTTTCCGAGGATTCGAAAAAACTCCCTCAGCTCCTCATCTCCGGCAAGCGCATCCT
>JBBQDJ010000336.1:0-4985 GCA_038319595.1 Verrucomicrobiales bacterium | reverse complement strand
TTCGACGCCGTCGAACTCGCCAAGGAAAACAGCTACACCGCCGTTCTCAGCCACCGCTCCGGTGAAACCGAAGACAGCACCATCGCCGACCTTGCCGTCGCGACCAATTGCGGTCAGATCAAAACCGGCTCCATGAGCCGTTCGGACAGAATCGCGAAATACAACCAGCTCCTCCGCATCGAGGAAGAACTTGGCGATGATGCGGTCTTCGGCATCAAAAAGTTGAAGGTGCTCAACAAGTAACTTCAGCCTCGCGGCGATTGACTGATTTTTCGCCAACGGCGGACCTCACCGGGTCCGCCGTTTTTCTTTGGGTGCCTTCCGACTCATTTGAAAGTTTCGTGCGGGAAGTCGTGGCGGCGGTTTCCAACCACCATGCCCAATTCAATTGCTACCAAGGATGATGCAAAAGCCATTTTTGGGAAAGGTGGGCTGGGCGGATGCAATCCGCCGCCACGGTCCATTCATTCCACACTCAAGTGACTCATGGTTCCGCGCCCGTCAGCCAGCGCGGGTTCGGGGCAAATGAGTAAAATTGGTTCAGCGCCGAAAAGTCTGCTGCGGTCCGTTGCGCTGGACTTTTTGGTGGCTATCACCGGGGTGGGTCTGAAAATTCTTCTCAACCGGCAGTTGGACTTTCGACATATAGGTGTGTAGATTCCTCGAAACCCAATGAACTCACGTCCTCAAAACCATCATCCCAAGGGATTCACCTTGGTCGAACTGCTTGTCGTTATCACCATCATCGTTGTCCTCGCGGCACTGACTTTCATCGGGGCACGACGGTTCATCGAAAAAGGCCAGAAAGTCCAAGCGATGGCCCAGTTCCGCGATTTCCAGATCGGCTTGACGTTGTTCGAAAATGATTACACCAAGCCTCCAATCCCCCAATCCAAGAAGGACACCGGCTGGGATACGATCTATGGCGATCCGGGTGGCAACTACACTACCCAGTTTCTGGTTTCCGCACTGGCGGGTGAGGACAAGGACTATCCTTACGGGGGCGAAAACTTCTCATCCAAGTCTGCCAACCCCAAGGGCGAGTCGTACATGGTTTTCAGAGCCGCTTCGTTGGATAACAAGGGCGGCGTCGGTAAGGACGGCCGACTCTACGATCCATGGGGCGGTGAGGTGATGGTGGCCATCAACGGCTTTAAATCCAATAACGCCGGGGACAGTCTTACGAGCTTCAACAACGGCCAGAATGATAAGCGGCTCCACACGTGGGGTCTGGCCGAATACAAAGAGACAAAACCGAAAGAGCAGTCCTATGTCTTCTGGTCCTACGGCAAGGACCGCAAGAAGGGCAAAAATGGTCCTGGCTACGGCGCTGTCGTCGCCCTAGGCGGCTCCGATGACGTGATTTCCTGGTAGGAATCACTCTACTTTGAAGTGGCCGAGGATTCCGGCACATCCATCTTCGAGCAGGCGGATGACGTGGTCGAATCCACGCTGGCCGCCATAGTAGGGATCCGGCACGCGGAGATCGTCATGATCCTGACAAAAGCCCACCAGCGGCCGGATCTTCGCGTGATGTGTACCGGTGGAATCAAGGCTCCGAACGTCTGCCAGGTTGGATTCATCCATCGTGACGATCAGGTCAAAGTGCGCCAAATCCGCTGTCAGGATCTGCCTCGCCTTGCCTTCCACGCAGTAGCCCTTGCTTTCGAGCGATGCTGCCATTCTGGCATCCGCTGGCGCTCCGCGATGGTGGCCGATGGTTCCGGCAGAATCGATCTCGAATTCCCCTTCGCGGCCCGCATCGATGACGAGTTTCCTGAAAATAATTTCCGCCGCTGGCGAGCGACAGATGTTTCCAAGACAGACGAAAAGAACGCGGTGCGGCATGCTGGAATCCATAGGGTGTTGACATCGAAATCCGATGAAATTCCGCCGTTGACAAATCTAATTGATCCACGGTGACAAAAGAAAGTTCAATTGCCCCACCCGGATCGATGATTCTGTTGCGATTCGATCTTTTCCCGCAACTGCCTTGGAGTGCCGGGGTTTAACGCCAATACCTATCATATTATGAAAAATCCTTGGATCATCCCTGTTGCCACTCTCGTGGTTGGTGCCGCCGGTGGCTATATTTCCGGAAAAGGCTCCGGCTCGGGCGCACCGAACACCGCCTCGGAAGAGACCGCCCTGCGGACCCGTTCAACCACCCGCAGTGAAGCTCAAGGAGCCGAGGTGACCAAGAAGACCCGGAACACCACCACCGAGCAAATCGCCCGCATGCCGGGAAACACCAACCGCATCCAGGCGCTCATGGATTTCTATGGTGGACTCTCTCCAGATCAACTCGCCGCGGAAGCCTCCAAGCTCGATAACCTGCCGATGAACGAGCGCATCATGGCATCCGTTCTGTTGTTCGGTCGCTGGGCGGAAGTGGATCCCAATGCGGCAATGTCATTCTCCAACACCATGGGCTTTGCCGGCGGTTTCGTGCGTCCGACCATCCTGCAAAGTTGGGCCAGCAAGGATCCCGCCGGCGCGGCTCAATACTATTCACAGAACCCCCGCGAGTTCGCCATGATGGGCATGATGGGTGGTCGCGGCCCGATGGGCGGCCAAGGCGGAGCAGGAATCATCGCCAGCGAGTGGGCACGTCAGGATCCTGCGGCAGCCATGGCTTGGGCGGCATCGCTCACCACTGAAAAAGGCCAGGCGATGGAAGCCGTGGTGGGTGAAATCGCCAAATCAGATCCCGCCAAGGCAGCTGAGATGGTCAAACAAATGGCTCCAGGTGACCAAGCCGATGCGTATCGCTCAGTGGCAGCTCAGTATGGCGCAAAAGACTTCGCCGCCGCCCAAAGCTGGATTCAGTCCCTTCCTGCCGACGATCAAGCCTCCGCACTGGCCTCGGCCATCGGCGGACTTTCTAACAGCGATCCAGTGGCCGCCGCACAGCAGATCTCCCTGATGCCGGAAGGTGAAGCAAAGGACCGCGTCATTGACGACGTGGTTGGCGATCTCGCCCGTGTCAATCCACAGGCGGCGGCAGACCTTCTCAAACTCCAAACCAGCGAAGATGCCCAGCGGAGTGGCATGCGTGAATTGATGCCGGCCTGGACGAGCCAGAACCCTGCAGCAGCGCTTGCCTACGCGGAGTCATTTCCTCAAGGCAACGTCCGTGACAGCGCCGTCGGTGCCTACGTCTGGAGCAATAATACGACGCCACCGTCGGATCTCATCAAGGTGGCTGAAACCATCACCGACCAGGAATCCCGCGACCGCACCGTCGGTGTCGCCTACATGCGTTGGATGCGCGAGGATGCCGAAGCGGCAAAGGCATCCATCCAAGCGTCCACGGCTCTCACGGATGAAACCAAGCAGCGTCTGTCAGAAGGCCGCGGAATGTGGGGTGGTGGGCCGGGTGGCGATGGCGGTGGTCGTCGCCGCGGTGGAAATTGATTTTCCCGCAGGATTTTCTGCCGTGGAGCCTCCGGGTTCCACGGCATTTTTATTTGTTGGAGGATGTTTCCAAATGGCCAAGTGGGTGATAGAGGTGGCCACATGAAATGTGTGTGCGTCTGCTGGGGGATTGGAATGCTCGCGGCATGGGCTGAACCCGCGCTACCGGATCCGGAGGAGGCAGCATACCCGGCCATCGAGCGTTTCGTGGAAGTGTTGGAAACGGTGCGCAAACGCCACCCGGATGTGGACCGGTTGGCTTACGAGCGATTGGTGAACCATGCGCTGGAGGGTATGCTGGCGAGTCTCGATCCGCATTCATCATTCATTCATCCGGAAATGGCCCGCCAGATGCAGGAGGATAAGGACCTGAATCCGGAGGTGCCGTCGCTGGGAATCACGCTGGGACTGCGCGATGACGGTCCTTACGTGGCGGCTGTTGCGCCGTTGGGTGCTGGAGCGGTGGCCGGAGTCTTGCCGGGATCGGCTTTGTTAGAGATTGATGGCCGGGCCACGGCGGGGGTGAAATTTTCCGATCTAACGAGCCCACTCCAGCGTGCAGCGGGGGAGAAGACACGATTGAAACTGAAATCACCGGCGGCACCTCAACCGTTCGAAGTGATTTTAGTGCATCGGGTGGTTGCGCAGCGATCGGTGGCAGAGACGAGGATTTGGGACAAGACCACCGGCGTTGGCTATGTCAGGTTGGCAGCCTTCGGGGCGAACTGCGCCCGTGAAATGGAGGCGGCACTCGACGAACTCGAAGACAGTGGCATGAAGTCACTAATTCTCGATCTTCGGGAAAACGGCGGCGGAGACTTGAACGAAACGGTGAAAATTCTCGGTCTCTTCTTGCCGCCTGACACCGCTGTCGTGACGACCCGTGGCCGTGACGGAGAAATGAGTGAGCCGATGAAAACTCCCGACCGCCAGCGTCGCAAGCGTGACTATCCGTTAGTGGTGCTCATCGACCGAATGTCCGCCTCGGCGTCGGAGCTGACCGCCGGAGCCCTGCAGGATCTCAAGCGGGTGAAGATCGTCGGCGAGCTCAGCTATGGCAAAGGCTCCGTGCAGAACATCATTCCGATGGGCGGCGGGACGGCCCTGCGGCTGACCATCGCGACTTATCACACCCCATCGGGAAACACCCCGCACCGCAAGGGGATCACGCCGGATGTGCCGGTGGTGATTGATGAAATCAGCCGTCTGAATTTCATGAAACGCTGCCAGATCGATTCACTCTCGCCGGAAGAGCGAAAGACCATCGAGGCGTGGGAGGATCCCGTGATCAAAGCAGCGCTCGAGCTGCATTGAAATGGCATAAGGAGGGTGGACCTCCGGTCCACCAAGACGATGAAAAGTGAAAGAAAAAGCGCTTCACTCCGAACTTTCACCCCACATCGACCTCATGGACGAGAGACGTCCACGGCCCTTATGGGACAAAAGAAAAGCGCGTGTTGGATATCCCCCCGGATCTCGCAACACGCGCTTTCTTCTGGGCCGTTTGGCTAGGCCTCGTCCGATTGACTTCCCCCCGGAGATCAAGATCGGAACACTTGGCCCAGCTT
>JBBQDJ010000335.1:0-4997 GCA_038319595.1 Verrucomicrobiales bacterium | reverse complement strand
TGCGGCAACTTGCGATCGCCCTGATGGTGATCGCCACCGGATCCATTGTGTTGAAAATCGGCGGCAACGAAGGGGGAGAAGCGGGCCACCTGGGCGGGGCCATCCTGGGCTTTTTCCTCGTGCGCTACCCGTGGCTGTTGGGATCCGGACGAGATCCGGAAATCATCCGGCCCAGAGTGGTGTCCCCGAAAACCTTGTCCAAACTCCGACCGCGCACCGAACTGGAGAAGGATCAGGACTCGGCCGTGGACAAGATTCTGGACAAGATTTCCCGCGAGGGCTTCCAGAGCCTGACCCAGGAAGAGCGGGATTTTCTCCAGAAGGCTTCCAATCAAAAATAGCTTCATTGATGACCGACGAGCAAATGATCAGCTGTCCGGATGCGGGTAAACAACTCGACCGCCTGAGGGCCATCATGCACCGGCTGCGGGCGCCCGGCGGTTGCCCATGGGATGCGGAACAGACCCACGAATCGATCGTCCCGAATCTCATCGAAGAAGCCTACGAAACGGTGGACACCATCCAGCGTGGAGATCACGAGCATCTCAAGGAGGAGTTGGGGGACTTGTTGCTGCAGGTCGTCTTCCACAGTGAGATGGCGGAGGAAGCTGGACGCTTCACCCTCGATGACGTCGCCCGCGGCATCAGCGAGAAGCTCGTCCGTCGCCACCCGCATGTTTTCGCCGAGAGCGATGCCGCGGACTCGGAGGCCGTGCTCCAGCAGTGGGACGCCATCAAGCGCACGGAAAAAGGTGACGAGGAAATGCCGTATCTGCATGGCGTCGGCAAAGGCCTGCCCGGTCTGCTGCGCGCTTCGAAGCTCCAGAAAAAAGCGGCCAAGGTCGGCTTCGACTGGCCGGTGGAAACCGGCGTGATCGCCAAGATCCGCGAGGAACTGCTAGAACTCGAGTCCGCCATGGACGAACAGGATCTGGACGCTGTTTCCGAAGAGTTAGGAGACCTGCTGTTTTCCGTAGTGAATCTCGCCCGCTTCCGCGAGATCGATCCCGAAGTGCTGATGACGGCGGCTAACAACAAATTTGAAAACCGCTTCGGCGAGATGGAGCGCCTCCTCAAATCCAGGAGCCTGACTCTAGCAGCCGCCACCGCCGACCAGATGGAGGACGCGTGGGAAGCGGCCAAGCAGCGGACGGCACTTTGATCAAGGCGCGATGACGGTCACCGATTTCACCGGGCCGCGGGGAAACCACTTGCCGCCTAGTTTGGTCTGTAGGGCGAGCACCCAGCGGTCGCCGGTGATCAGTTTTTCGCCGGCTTTCTTGTCGTCGAATAGGAAGCCCGTGTCGGTAGCTGCTAGAAAGCTGGATTTCTTCATGTCCAGCCAATCACAGGAACTGCTCTTGATGTCGTCGATGAAGATCCCGGTGGGGAAACTTGGCGCTGCTTCATGGGTGTAAATCGATCCGCCGGAGGTGAAGTAACGGAAACGGACGCGGATCGGGGCGGATGACTTGGGCAGACTAATGCTCGCTGACGAAATGGAAGTGTCGGCATTGGTGTCCGAGACTCCTTTGATTGGCGAGCCTGCGATTTTCCAAGTGACTCCGCCGTTAGAAGTGGTTTCAACCACCACCGAAGTGCCACGGGTCATGTAACCGCGGCGATAGACGAAATTCAGTTTCGCGCCGGCCTTTGGAATGATTTCGCGCCCGAGTTCCAGGGTTTGGTCGGGAACGCCGCGCAGAATGGGATCGTAGGAAACCGGGAAGGTGAGATGGAATGCGTAGGGCCCTGAAATGGGGCCGAAGCCCGAGTAGGAGGCCATTTTCGCGAACAGCCGATAGTTGTCGCCGGTGCCGTCAATCACGTTGGCTCTTTTCGGATCCTCGGCATCCTCAATCAACGGGGTGCTTTGTTTCTTGTAAGCCACGATCTGCAAGGCGTCCGCCCGTGGTGGAGGGGTGAGGATGAAGGCGCCAGAGCCGTTGGCCCGCACGGTCGCCGGTCCTGCGAGTGCCTGGCTGGAGAGAATGCGGTCCGGATTGATCAGGGTCACCGAGTAGTTGTAACTGGTAGGAATGTCATCACCGCCGATGCCGGTAATTTTGACGTTGTAGGTCGTGTCATTGAAGACCCAGGTTGACCCGGTGGCGTCACCGACCTGCCAGATGAGGGCGGGATCGGCGTATTCGTTGCTGCGGTTGATATTGGTGACCGGCACCGGATTCCCGGCGGCATCCGTCATTTTCACCGTCGCGAAGCTGAAATCGGCGTCTTCGCAGCTGATCGACCAATAGGGGGTGTTCAGCGCGGCGGGAAAAAACCCGGGCGATGGGTAGGCCACGAAGCCCGATGCTGGTCCAGCGGCGATTTCGTGTTCGTTCTGGATGACGTAGAAAATATTGGAAGGCGGACGTGTGGCCGAGCCTCCGGGTTGGTCTCCCGTGGCGAAATCCGTGGCCCGGGGATAGAGGCACCAGCGACGGTGGCCGACCAGGTTGTTCCAGGACGAAGTCGCCGATCCGTTGGGGATTTTCTCGATCATGTATTCGGTGATCGCGCCGGGGCCATAAAGGCCGAAGGCGAAATTGCTTTTCGAGCAGGCGTTCCAGGAGTCGGTGGACCATCCGGTCAGGCCGGGCGCCGGGTAGTGGGTGAGGGCGGCATTCACCCCGCTGCCCGGATTGTAGTTCCGGACGAGCAACAGCGCGGCATCTTGTGCAGCGACGAATTTCTTGGTGGACGGCGCGGGCTTGAATGGATCCGCAGGGTCCACATAGACGGTGGAGCCGGAATTGACCTTGGCCCGGGATGCAATGCCGGTCATGGCCCGAAAATAATTGAGGCGGCGCTCGACGTCGTCGACGAAGGGCCTGGAGACCGCGCCGCTGTCGCCACTGTAGTTTCCATTCCAATTGATGCGATCCTCGTAGCCCTCGGAGGCTTGATAGACTGCATGCCAGAATGCCACCACATCGTTCCGGTCCTGATTGTCCACGGAGAAGCCAGTGGTGTCCATCCGGGCCGCGCCGTTGGGATAAATACCGGGCTCCCACGCCTGAACGAGGGCGGGCAAGCTCACGATCGCACAGGCGATCAATTGGATCCGGTTCGCTTTCACGATGGCCGGAGTATAAAGATTTCTAAAATTTAATCAATAAAAGTTTGAACTTTTTAAAGGTTCAAGTGTCGTCACTGCATTGATCAAACTCGTAACGCAGGGCGGAAAGACAGAAAAGCGTCGCTGTCTCCACGCGTAAAACGATGGATCCCAATGAAATAGGGATGAATCCAACGTCGATGGCCGCGGTGGTTTCCTCGACTGAAAAGTCACCTTCCGGGCCAACCAGCAGGACGGCCCGGGCGGTTTCCGGGTAGTTTTTTAGAATTTCGCGGAAGGGTCGGGCTCCCGGAGCGAGCGAGGCGATCAGTTTCAACCCGGGTGTTTCGGCCTGCGTCTGGATCCATTTTCCAAACGTCATCGGCTCCGCAATTTGCGGCAGGGTATCTTGGCCGCATTGCTTGCAGGCTTCGAGAGCGTTGCGCCGCCATTTCTCGGACTTACCATCGCCCGGCTGCACGACGGTGTAGCGGGTGACGAGTGGCTGGATGGCGGCGATACCGAGCTCGACGGATTTCTGAACGATGAGGTCCATGTTTTTCCCTTTCGGAATCGCCTGCGCCAGGGTGATGGCGGGCAATGGCGCGCGGGATGAAGTGATTTCGCCAAGCTTCAGCGGCACTCGATCGCGCGACACCGCAAGGATCTCCGCAGTGGCCCGGCGGCCATGGCCGTCGAAGACGGTGACCGTGTCTCCCGGCTTCATCCGCAGCACCTGAGAAAGATGGCGCGCTTCGTCGCCGGAGAGTGCGGGGTTTTCCTGCCAAGCTTCGGGTGGGAGGTGGAAGCGGGACATTAAAGAAGTTGATGGTCTATCGTTGATGGTTGATGGCTAAGAAGTAGATCACGAGAGCGGATGGCCTTTTTCCAATTCGACTATCAACCATCAACTCCTACCCATCAACTTTCCTAAAGATCAAAAAACCGCTTCGCCTTTTGGAAAAATCCTTCCTGCATCGGGGAGTTGTGCTCGCCAATCGATTCGGAGAAGGCGCGGAGTTTTTCCTGCTGGTCGCCGTTGAGCTTGGTCGGCACCTCGACTTGGACGGTGACGTTGAGGTCGCCGCGACGGCCGCCCGACAAGGTGGGCATGCCTTTTTCGCGAAGGCGGAAAACGGTCCCGCCTTGTGTGCCCAAGGGGATTTTGATCGAAGATTGGCCGTCGAGCGAGGGGACCTTGAGCTCACCGCCCAGTGCCGCCACGGAAAATGGCAGCGGGACGGAGCAGAATAGGTCCGAGTCGTCGCGCTCGAAAACGTCGTGATCGCGGACGTGCAGGAAAACGTAGAGGTCGCCTGCTGCGCCGCCGCGGACGCCGGAATCGCCATTTCCCGATGAACGAAGGCGGGTGCCGGTATCCACACCAGCCGGAATGCGGAGCTTGATGCGGCTGTCGCGTTGGACGCGGCCGTCGCCTTTGCAGCTCGTGCACGGATCGGAAATCGTTTCGCCCGCGCCACGGCATTCCGGGCAGGTCGTTTGCTGGATGAAGATCCCGGCTTGGCGGGCGACGACGCCGCGACCGCCGCAAGTCGAGCAGGCTTTGACGCCGCCGGAGCCTTTGGTGCCTTTCGCACCGCAGGGTTCGCACGGGACGTAGCGCTCGATTTCGAGTTCTTTCTCGACGCCGTGCGCGGCTTCTTCGAGGGAGATTTCCAAGTCGTAGCGCAGATCGCTGCCCTTTTGTTTGCCCGAGCTGCGGCGTGAATTACCACCTCCGAAAAACTCCTCGAAGCCGCCACCGAAGGCACCGCCGAAGACTTGGGAAAACAAATCCATCGGATCGTGGAAACCGCCACTCGGCCGTCCGCCGCCGCCGCCGGAAAACGCGGCATGGCCGTAGCGATCGTAGGCAGCGCGCTTGTCGGGATCGCTGAGCGCCTCATAGGCCTCACCGAGTTCCTTGAATTTGTCC
>JBBQDJ010000334.1:0-5007 GCA_038319595.1 Verrucomicrobiales bacterium | reverse complement strand
GAAGGTGATCTCCTTCGCCTCACAATGATTCAGCGCCACCGTCCGCGGTCCGGTGAATGGCAGGATCCACTCCAGTGCGAAGCGGCTATCCGATCCATCCAGCACTGCTTCCTCAAACGAAAGTCCACCACGGAAGCGACTCTGCTTGAGAAATTCTAACCGTGACACATCCGTCATGCTGCGTGGCCAGCGCCGTTTCCGCGAACCCATCAGCCAGTAAAGAAGCATTCCCGCGTGAACGAGATGGCGGTTTCGAAGGCTCTTCTTTCCTATCAGATAAAGCAGGCTGGCTGGGTGGACTTTTTCCGATTGCTGTTCGATCCACTTGTCCCGGGCTTTGGAAAGTTTTGCGACAGTCGCGAAATCGAGATCCTTCAGATAGAGTAAGCCTCCCCAGATCATCATGCCCGATGCCTGGCTGGTCCCGCAGGCAAAGTCGCCCCGATCAATGAGCAGGACACGGTAGCCACGCAGGCAAAGCTGATAGTAGATCCGCGCGCCACTCACACCCGCACCGATGACAGCGACGTCGAAGGCATTGCGATGCGCCGATTCAAACGGGTCGGGTGACGATCCTACGCTGTCGTCCCGGCATGTCGCCGCAGCATCGTCATGGATTTTTACAAGCATCGGAAATACGGTTTGGATCTCAATGGCCAGCGTAGCCAGATGAATACACGGTCTCGATACCGCCGGGAAATTGTTAATTTCAATGGGTCCATCGAGTGGATCGATGGAGATTTCGCAGCTAAAGGAGGTGGCCATCCACCTCACCACGCGATGGCGTTATTCCATTAAGTGGACTATCAGGTAACTTTAACACCTCCCCCCCCACAAATGACAAACAACTCCTCCCCCCGGGTTGTGATGCATCGCGGTTTGAGCTTGCTCGAACTGACGGTAGTCATCGCGACGTTAATTAGCCTAATCATGCTTATCTATATCGGTGCCCGCGCTTGGAAACGCGGCAGCGATAGAGCCTCGTGCATCATGACTCAGCGGAACGTGCAGGTGGCTGCCCGCTCCTATCAGAATCTTTATGGCTACAGTTACGGCGGCCATCCTTATGCGGAAGGAGGCACGCAGAACATCATCGAGCATCTCCACGTCAAAGGCTACATCGAGTCTTCCATCTACGAGCAGGCCCGCGGTGCGAAACCCTGCCCTTCCGGCGGAACCTACACGAGTCCGTTGCCGGACATTTTTCCGCTGGAAGGCCACCTTTACATGGAATGCTCGCTGTCCAGCAGCGACGAGCACGCCCCGAAAAGCCAGGATGGTTGGTAATTGACTGCTTGGCAGCGGCGCGATTCCGGGTGATGGATGGTGCGAAACCATGCGTTACCAAGAGTCGCTCGATTGGCTGTTTTCCACCCAGATGTTCGGGATCAAGCTCGGACTGGATGGACCGCGCCACCTGCTCAAGGAATTTCTCGCCTTCCCGGCCCATGGCGTGACCGTCATCCATGTGGCCGGAACCAACGGTAAGGGCAGCACCTGCGCGATGATCGACAGCATCGCCCGCGCGTGTGCCCGCCGCACCGGGCTGTTCACCTCGCCCCACTTGGTGGATTTCCGCGAGCGGATCAAGGTCTCGGGCGAGGAAATTCCCGAGGAGGTTTGCGCCGCGATGCTCACCGATCTGCGGGTGCTGTGTGAGCGGATGGAGGTGCATCCGACGTTTTTCGAGATCACGCTGGTGCTGGCGATGCGCTGGTTCCGCGTCCGCGAATGCGAACTCATCGTCCTGGAAACCGGCATGGGTGGCCGCCTGGACGCGACGACGGCGGTCCCTGCGGATCTTTGTGTGATCACGCCGATCGGGATGGATCACATGCAGTGGTTAGGTGAAACGCTGGCGGAGATCGCTGCGGAAAAAGCCGGGATTTTCGTGGCCGGCAAGCCCGCGATCTCGGCACCGCAAGATGCGGCGGCGCGTGCGGTTTTGGAAAAAGAGGCGAACGAACGGCGATCGCCGCTGGAATTCGTCGAAGGACCATTGTTAGGCTATCCGATGGCGCTGGCCGGCGAGCATCAGAAATGGAATGCCGCGCTGGCGGTTGCGGCGCTGCATCGCGCAGGCCTGCCGCTGAACTCGGACATCGTCAGCTACGGCCTGAGTCAGGTGAACTGGCCGGGGCGTTTTGAAACGATCCGACCCGGGGTGGTGCTCGATGGAGCCCACAATCCGCAGGCGGCTGAAGTGCTGGCGGCCACCTGGCGCGAACGGTTTCCCGGCAGGAAAGCAGCACTCGTCTTCAGTGCGGTCGGCGGCAAGGACATCGCCGGAATTTTGCAAGTTCTCGCCCCTTTGGCATCGCAGATTTTCCTCTGCCCGGTGGATTCGCCGCGGGCGGTTTCCACGGCGGAGCTTGCTGGGTATTTATCGGCGGACGCAGCGCCCGCGGAGGCTTTCGAGTCGTTTAAAAATGCCTTCGCCGCAGCATCCTCTCAAACGGATCCCATCCTCATCGCCGGCTCACTGTTCCTGGTTGGCGAAGCACGGGCGCTGCTGATGGACCGGACCTTCCAACCGAGTGCGCAGTAGACCCACCCGACGCCGGATCAAAACCGTCGCCCGCCCTAACGGGAGAGCTGGATGGCTTCACACACGGCGGGGAAGATCTGGCGTTTGCGGCTAACGACCCCGGGTGCGTGGAACAAGGTTTCGTCGAGGCGCTCGAAGGGCAGTTTGGCCAGCGCGGAGTCCTCACCGACGGCGAGGATCATGCTGTGATGCAGCGCGACGTCAGTGACGGCTAGGACGGCGAGATTGTATTTCATCCGGGTATAAAGCTCTCGGAGCGCCTCCTCGAGTTCCTTGCGGCGCGCCGCGAAGCCGTGGAGATCGCGCTCTTCCACTTGGGAAATGCTAACAAGAAGACCTTGTTCGGTGAATTCCTTGCGGTCCGCGTTGAGGATTTCCTCCGGGCTACCATTGGCGATGAGCGAGCCGACACCGAAGAATTCATCAGTGAATTTTTTCGGATCCATGCCGGCGACGCCGCTGAGCCAGGTAAGCATCTCACGATCTAACAATGTGGTCGTCGGCGACGTGAGGCAAAGCGTGTCCGAGACGATTCCGGCACAGAGGCACATCGCCACGCTGGGTGACGGCATCAGACCGCGGTGGAAAAATTTCCGCCCGACCAGCGTACAGGTGGAGCCGACAGGTTCATTAAGGTAACGGATCGGCTCGCGGGAGACGAGGTCGCCAGCGAGGCGGTGGTGATCGATGACCTCGGTGATTTCGGCTTCCTCGACGCCGTTGACGGCTTGGGCGTATTCGTTGTGGTCCACCAGTGCAAGGCGGGTGCGGGGTGGATCGACGAGGTCAGACTTCGCGAGAACACCGAGCATTTTACCGCCGGTGTGTTCGACGACCGGGAATAGGTCCTGATCGATGACGCCGAGGACCTTGCGCAGGCGCGAAATGGGTTCGGCAGAGGTGACGGTGAGAAAGTCTTTCTCCATGACGTGGCGAACGGTCCGCGAGCAGCGGATGAGGGTGGAGGCGCTGGCGGTGTCCTGATGGCAGCGGAGGACTACGACGCCCTTTTTCGCGGCGTAGCCGAGGATGTCAGCGGCTACCGCGTTATCGCCGGTGACTAACAGCGCACGGGCGCCGTGGTCGATGGCGGAGCGCTGGACGATGGGCCGGTCGCCACAGATCACGAGGAATTTGCCGACGTTTCCATCGTCGATCGCCTGTTTGAGGCGACGGTCGACGGTGGCTTGAGACGAGGCACCGACGAGGAGGATGAGGTCTTCCTCGAATTCCGGCGACGGTAACATGGCGCCGAGACTTTCCGCAGTGAGGGTGTCCGCCAGCTTGGCTAGGGAAACGTGGACGGTCCGCACGCTGAGGCCTTCCGTATCGGCGGGCAGGAGGAGCTTGAGCAAATCAAAATAGCGCAGGATGCCGCAGAGGCTTCCATCCTCGTCCTCGACTGGCACGCAGCGGATCTCGGCGGCGAGCATCCGCCGGTAGGCAGTGAGAAAGGTGTCGGAGACGCTGACCTTGATGATCTTGCGGTGGCAGATCATGCCCGCGTTGACGCGGACGTCTGTCAGCAACATCGGGGCGTCGAGGCCGGCGCGTTCGAGCACCCACTTGGTGCGTTGGGAAATCTCCCCGCAACGGGCGGCGATGGCTTTAGGTTCCTCACCGACGGCGCGGAGTAGGGCGGCATAGCCGATGGCCGAGCAGATCGCGTCGGTATCCGGGTTTTTGTGACCAATGACGTAGAATGCAGGCATGAGGACGGGTGGAAGAGAAATCGCAGGAAACAGGGTTTGGATGCTAGGTGCAGCAGGAAAGGACATCAAGTTCCTTTCCATCTATCCGGATGGGGGAATCCGGGCGATGCTACATTCGCTCTAGGACTTCAATACCTAGCAGGCCCAAACCTTTTTACAAGATTCGTGAAGGCAATTCGCAAAGCGCACGACGGCGGGAGCGGATCGGCTCTTCCGACTATGGCTCCGCGCAGGCCTCGAAATACGGGTGGTAGATCCAGTGGGTGTTCGCCGGACTGTAGCGGCGTTGTATGACCGTCGTTGCCATTGCTCATGCGCGAAGCAACCGAGATACCGAAACTCACCCCCATCGCTCCCGAACTGCGCCAGGTCGTTCCCGAGCTGCGGAACCCATCCAAAATCAACCACTTACAGAAACCGGCACCCGCGTCTTCCTCGCCGAGTGGTCCACCGCCCCCCGCATCCACCGCACCGACCGCCGCCGCCATCCCGTCACCCCGCCTACCCCTTGAATAAACATCCCTGAATCCTGAAAATATGTGGCTCTGGATACCCCAACCGGAGCCGTTTGCATTCATGTCCGCCCGCACCATTGCCCGAAACAGTCTCAGACATCCTGCCCTACCAACGTGAGACCGCATGTTTACCACGCGGGCGGGGAAATCCGTTGACCCCAAAAACGGAGCGCTGGCTTCAGCCGGCATCTGCGAATGGGCGGAAGAAGCCGGCTAAAGCCAGCGCTCCGTT
>JBBQDJ010000333.1:0-5048 GCA_038319595.1 Verrucomicrobiales bacterium | reverse complement strand
TGAATTCTCATTGGAAATTCCGAAGGTATTCCTCGCGTTTTTTCGGATCGGAGAGACGTTCTGCTAGAGTGCGTGCGAGCGCTTGGTTTTCCGAAGCGCCGTCGGAGTCCAGCAACCGAGTGAGTAGCTCGTCATTGCCACTGATCCCTTGAAAACGCAGGGCGAGGCTGACTACCTCGGGGAAATTTTCGGCACTTCTAGCCGCCGCGGCTAGGCCGATGCCTGTGGCAGAGTCGATCAGCGCGGGTGCCTGAATCTTTGTCCAAGCGCGCAAGGCGGCGACGTCATCGGCAAGGGACCGTGACTTGTCATGCCGATTCCGCCAGGAACTCACGTCCTCGATCACACTCAGGACGCAGGCCGCGACCTCTTCCGGGGTGGCGGAGATTCGCGAAAGGTAGGCAGTGGTTTCGGCAAGGGTCATAGGCGCTCCGTCACCGTCGCTCCAGTTCCCGGTGGGATAGGTGATTGCTTTGAGATGATCTTCTGCGGAGAGATTCGCGCGGACCATTTCCGCCCACGCGACGTGTTGCGCATCCTCTAACTGGGTCAGTTGTATCGCGCCGAGCGGGCCTAACCGAAGGTTCTCCGGCAGTGCACGAAGCATGCGTCCTGCCGCTTCGGGCGCGGTGACTAGCAGGGCGAAGACCGGAGCGGAGACGATTTCATTGGGAAAGTAAACTTCGCCCTCGAACCTCTTGGTTTGGAAGACACCTGCCGCGATCTGTGCGGCCAGCCAGGCGGCCGCTCTATCAGGATCCTTCATCGCCCAATTTTCCAATGCAGCCGCCAGCCGCCAGCTCCAATCGCCTTCCTGGGCGCGGAGTGCAAATCGCGTCAGCCCGGTTTCCAGGTCCTTTTCCATCAACAGGTTGCCGAGCTTTTCCTCAAGCGTATCGCGGGATTTGTCCGACAGCCGGGCAACTGCGATCTCATCGAGCGCGGCGGACAGTTCCGGACTCGTCATGGCGAGAAATTTCTCATGGAGGCGGAGTGAGGTGCTGGGAAAAATGTCTGCTGCGAATTTCCCCGAAAGCTGCCGGGCGACCTCCTCCCAATCCACTGGCTTCTTGTCCAGAACGGACACTGCGCGTGGGACTTGAGTCGCAGGAACGGCAATGCCCGCGATGCGGTTAGTAAGTTGTTTCCGCAGCGCTTCGTTCCCTGCTTCCAGCTCCGCGATCGAGCGAAATTGGCTAGCAAGCCAGATCCCGCCCACGATGAGAACGGCGAGGGGCGCGGCGACATATGTGGTCTTCATGGTGGCGATCAGCGAAGTAAAAATGCCGCTTCCAGCCACACTTGCCGCAGTGGCTTTCGACGCGAGTAGGGAAACCGCAGGCACGGCAGCCTGCGCATCAGCCGTGAAGCCGGCGACCATCGTGGCGGCGAGCGAACTACCTGCTAGGCAACCGCGACGGGCGAGTTTTCCGCGCAGCCGTTCGGTGGCACGGTCGATGCGTTTTTGTGCGGCGTCGGTGGCGATTCCGAGCGTGGTTGCGATTTCCCGGACGCTGAGGGAGCGGTAGAATCGGAGGAGGATTGCCTCGCGATCTTTGTCAGATAGAGCGGCGAGCGCGTCGTCGAGCACTGGCTGCATTTCCCGCCATGCGTCGTCGGCCGCGGGGTGTGTGGGGATTTCCACCGCGGCGCTGAAATGGCGACGTTTACGGGATTCGCGGCGGGATTTATCGACGAGATCCCGGGTCTTCATGACGGCGGTGACGTGGAGCCAACCGGCGAGCGTGGGATGCGTCGTTAGGGAATTCGCCTTTTGCGCAAGAAGGATGAAAACGAGCTGCGAGGCCTCGGCCGCCAAGGAGTCATCGCCACAGGTCCGCTTCGCCGCCATGTGGACGAGCGTGGTGTAACGCGCGACGAGGGCGTGAAACGCCGATTCACGACGGTGCTCGACCCAAGCGGCGAGAAGTTCGGAATCAGCGGAAGGTTCCATGTGTTATAGGACCATGGGAACAATTCGGAAAAAACGGACAAAAACTTTTAGGGATTTTGGCGGAGGAATACGGGGAATGGATCTCCGGTCCATTCTTCTTCAATTGCAACATGGAATGAAGAAGGTGGGACCGGAGATCCCACCCCCTGATGAAGAGAAATCAGCGCTCGAGAATCTCGACCTCGTAGCCGTCTGGATCCGTGACAAACGCCATTTTGCGCCCGCCGGTGGAGAATTTTTCACGCCAGCTGGACGGCCAGATTTCGATGCCGGCTTTTTCGACGCCGTCGCAGTATCCGATGATGTCGTCCACCCCGAGTGCGGTGTGCATCAGGTCTTCGGGGCAGGAGGTTTTGTAATTTTCCGACCAGGTGAGTTCGAGAAAAACCTCGTTTCCGGGGAGCTCGAGGAAGGCGAGTTGGTTGCCCTCAGGAGACGTTTTGCGCTCTTTTTCGGAGTAGCCGAGTTTTTCGTAAAACGCGATGGAGGCATCAAGGCTCTGAACACGGATGCGGGTATGGAGGAAACGGATCATGGTGGCGGAGCTTGGAACAAAATACGATGGATGCCAATTGGCGATTGAGCCCGGGCTCTCATTTTCGGCGCATCCCTTGATGAGGCTTTGCAATCACCGGACCGGCATGATAAGTGAAAGCACCATGAAAACCATCGTCGTTGCAGTAGATTTCTCAAATGCCACCCATGGGGTGTTGGAAATGGCCATCCGTCTGGCGAAATCCTTCGGAGTGGAACTCAATTTGCTTCATGTCATCGAACCCGAGCCAAGCTACACGGCCTACGGCTTCACTCCCGACGAATTCCCGGCCATGAACGCCTTTCAGGAAGAGGCGAAAGTCCGCGCCACCCGCAAGCTCGAGGAGCTTCTCACCCTCGTCCGCACTGATGTGCCGGCCGCCACCTCGAAGCTCGCCCAAGGCAGCCCCCTCCACGCGATCCTCGATCATGTGAAGGAAACCAACGCCGATTTTGTCGTCGTCGGGTCCCACGGCCACGGGGTAATCGCGTCGCTGCTGTTAGGAAGTGTCGCGGAAGGTCTGGTCCGCAAGGCCACGGTCCCCACGCTCGTCGTCCCGGCGGCTGCGGAATGAAGTGACATCATGGACCTCGGATCTTCCTGATTCCGTCAGCCAAGCCATCCAAAGAAGGCGTTAATCAGGCTGACTCAGTTGATAGGTGGCGTCATAAAATTTCAGATGGCGCAGTCTCCAATCCGCCGGCTCACGGAACACAGGATGAGGAAGATGCACTTCCCAGATTCCAAGGTTTTTCAACAGGGTCTTCGAGCGCTCTGGATTCTGCGAAGAAACATCATTTTTCTCAGCGACGTCCTCGGCGAGGTTGTAGAGCATCGGCATGCGATCCGGTAGTTGAATCAACTTCCAGTCACCCTCGCGAATGGCGTTAGCGATCGTATAACTCCAGCGCAATGATGGGTGAGGCGGCGTGTCCGTTTCTCCAGTGATGAATGGAATGAGATTCACTCCCACATCACTGCCTTTTTCCTCAAATGAACCACCGGCAAGCGCAACAAAGGTGGGGCAGATATCCAGAGCCGAGACCGTCTCATTGATCGTTCTTCCACCTTTCAACTTGGCAGGCCACTTGAGTAGGTATGGCACCCGGATTCCACCTTCTAGCAGAGTGGTTTTCTGTCCTCTCAGCGGGGCATTGATCGAGCCATTGGAAATGGGAGCGACTGCCGGACCCCCATTATCACTCATGAACACGACCACCGTGTTGCACTCGATCCCGTCTTTGCGAAGGGCGGCCATGATTTTCCCGACATTCTGATCCAGCCGATAGACCATCGCGCAATACGTGCGCCGCAGCGGATTCTCGATGTGAGCGAAACGCTTCAGGTCGTCCTCGGTCGCCTGCATGGGCGAGTGCGGTGCCCCAAACGATGCATACAGAAAGAAAGGTTTCTTTTTGTGGCGACTGATGAAATCCACACACTCGTTGCCGATGTCATCCGTGAGATAGGAGATGGACCCGGGTGTTTTGTAGCTGCATAAAATCGGGCCCTCCACTCCGGTTCCATCCGACTTGGCGTTGAAATAATCATGCGCCCCGGCGAGGTAGCCCCAGAACTCGTCAAATCCTCGTTTTACGGGAGCGAATTTGGCCAACTCGCCGAGATGCCACTTGCCCACGATGCTGCTCGTGTATCCAAGAGGCTTGAGTCGTTCTGCTAGAGTTTTCTCCGTGAGTGGAAGCCCCGCGAATTCAGGATCATATCCCGGCTGGGTAGGACTCAGGTTGTCGCAGTAGCCGAAAGTCACCGCGTTTTTCCCGGTCATGAGACCCGCCCGCGACGGACTGCAAACCGGAGACGAAACGTAACCATTCGTGAATAGAATCCCCTCCCCCGCCAAGCGGTCGATGTTCAGAGTGGGGATTTGCTTGCTGCTATATGCTCCCACATCACCATAGCCAAGATCATCGGCAAGGATCAGGATTAAGTTGGGCTTTACGGGTTCGTCCCCGCTCTGTGCCTGCAATGTGCCCGGGTGCACTAACACCCAAAATATCAGTGCCAGTTTCAGGGATGATTTCATGTTGGGATACTCGTGTTTGTGAATGGTGCTGTTTTGAAACTCGGAGCTCGCAGTGTCAAATGCCAGAGAATCGTCTCACTAACGCATTTTCTCATATTCCAACAGCATCCGGCGCACATCTTTTTCCAAACCGAAGAGCAGCAATACATCGTCAGCTTCGAAAGTCCGTGTGGGCTCGGGGATGCCAAGAACCTTGTTGATGGGGTGGCGGTTAGAACTCAGAACCGCCATGCCTCGGCCTTTGGCGATGGTGACTAAATTGAGATCAAAGCGAAAACGGAATTCAGCCTCTTGCAGGGTTTTCCCAACCAAGGATTGAGGCACGAGAATTTGCGCGATCTCGTAGCCGCCACCGAGCTCCAGGCTGTGGATCTTATCAGGGGCATTCAAAGAGCGCGCGAGCCAGGCCGCGGCCATCGCTTCGGGGACCATCAGTTCGTCGATTTTAAGCAATTTCAAAAGCCGCCCGTGGAGCGGATTGATGATGCGGCTGATGATGCGCCTGGCACCGAGCT
>JBBQDJ010000332.1:0-5060 GCA_038319595.1 Verrucomicrobiales bacterium | reverse complement strand
GCCATAGGTGAGCGTGCCAGCCACCTCGAACCACCCGATCCCGTCAGTTTCCGCCCCGAACACGAACAGTCCGGGCAATTTGCGAGTGAAATAGCGACCTTGTGGACCAAGCACCGTGGAAGCGGCCACCGAGGTGTTGGTGTAGGCCAGCGGTCCGCCGAGGTTGGTGAGCAGCCGGTTCCCTTGGCTGAGAATGCCGGTAGTTCCCGTGGGATTGCCGTTCAAGCTGGTGCCAGTATCGCCGCCGGTGAAATCAAAGCGCAGCGGAAGCGGACCGTTGAGCGTGTCGCCCGAGTTGATCATGGCATCCAACTGCCCTTCAAGCGTTGCCGCGCGGCTGTTGGAATCCAGTGCCAACAACCGCCAATTGATCGGACTGCCGGTCGAGTTCGATAAGGCCATCGGCGTGCCGGCGACCTCACCCGAGCGCACCGAAAATGTGATTGGATTCGGCGTGATGGTGGCAGACTGCCCCTCCGCCACGCGGGCGGGAGCCACTAACAGCAGAATCAGAGCGATGACAGAACGGGGGTATGAAAAAGGAGTCATGATCGGACAGGCTCTATGCTCGGATCGGCTGGATGCTGGCAAAGACAAACTTACGGCTGTCGGTTTTCGAACCGCCCTTAGAAGTTGTCCCTCGACTTGATAAACGGCAAGGAAAAATCTAGGGTGATCCATGGCGGAACCTGGGCATACGAACCGGAATTGAGATTGACTTGCCCGGGAGTGGCAGAATAACTGTCTGGATATTGCCTGATAGATGGGAGTAGTCCATTCCACATTCTTATGAAACACCGTTCCGTTCCCCGTCCTGCCGCCTTGTGCCTATGGTTTGCTTCGCTGTCCGGCATCGCACATGGCGAAACCCTCCAGTATTGGAATGCTTCCGGAATCGGCGGCGACGGCATCTGGGGTTCCAGCCCAGGTGATAAAAACTGGAATCTCGTGTCCGGGGCGCCGGCAGGAAATACCGCGTGGCCGGATACGACGGATGACGTCGCGGTTTTCCAAGACCTGACAGGCGGAGTGGTGACGCTTTCCGAACCCTTGCAAGCGGCCGGCATCATTCAAAACGGCGCGAATTACTCCATGAATGCGGGAGTCATCACGCTGGTATCGGACTCGGCTGCCGCCAATCCCTTCATCGATGTGCAAGGCGGAGTTCTCACCATCGATTCCGTCATCGCCGGAAACAACGGTTTGATTAAAAACGGCGGCGGAACATTAGCCCTAACAGGATTTAACACCTACGTTGGAAGCACTCAAATCGGGGCTGGCAGCATCAACCTCTCGGGCTCCCTAACAAGCGCCGGTATTTCGATCTCATCCGGAGCCACCCTGCTCAACCAGAACGGCGGTTTATCCAACAGCGCGACACTCACCAATGCTGGAACGCTCACGCTGAATGCCGATGACACCATTTCGGCTTACATCTCTAACGGAGGCACACTTACCGCCGGACCAGGTGCCCTTTCCAGCACCACCGCCGCGCTCAACGGCGGCTCTAACGTCGCCGGACTGCTCGACACCGGCACACTCACCAGCAGTGGCGCCGTTCAAGTCAGCGGAACCATCTCCACCGACAGCATCAACATCACCGCCGGCACGCTGACCAATACCGGCACACTTGGCATTGCATCAACCCTTCTCAATCTCAATGAGGGAGCGACACTGGTTGCTAACGGATCGCAGCGATACTCCCTGCTCACCACCAGCGGACCTGCGGCCGCAACCTGGCAGGGCGACCTGAAGAACAACAGCATCATCGCGCCAGGAGGCTTGGGTGCGGTCGGGATTCTCGAAATCCAGGGATATTTCGCACAATCGACCGGGGGAACTCTGGCGTTTGATTTATCCGCCAAGAAGCAAGATCTGATAGACGTCTCAGGCAAGGCCAGATTCGACGGTTCGCTGGTCTTGAATCAATCGGGCTCCACCGCTATCGCCCCCTTTGTGCCAATCACAGTCGTTTCCGCATCGAACTATACGGGAAACATCACCTCGTTCAGTGAAAATTTGGAGGGCGCAGTGTGGTTCAATCCGGGCAACGGCTCGGTAACCCGCATCGATATTTCCAAAGGCAGCTCCTCGCTTTTCGGCAGCACGCGCAACCAGACATCTACTTGGATTTCCCTTTATGACGATGTGGTCGCCCCCGGTGTGACCAACATCACCAAAGGTCCCAACGGCTATAAAATTTCCAGTGGCATCGCGGCCACTGGCGACCCCGACCTGCTGTGGGCACTTTCCGCCAGTTTCACCCCCTCCGGCCTGAACGCGGCCCTGCTCAACCGGCTTTCCCCGGAAGTATACGGCGGCATGTCGGATTATGCCATGCAGGCCACGCGCTCGCACCAGCGCTCTGCCCTTTCCGCACCAGCTCTCGATCCCAAAGAGGACTCCAAGCAGGGATTGAGTGGAGATGCGAAAAGCGGAGCCAAGGGTGGCATCTTGGACGCCGCCAAACCGGTCGATTGGGAGTTTTTCGCCGCAGTGGACTACTTCACCGCGGGCACCGAGAATTCGCCTAACGAGGCAGACTACGATTTTGACGGAGCGGGCGTGCTGGTTGGCGCACGCACCCGGCCGTGGGAGCGGACTCAAGTCGCCGCATATTTCGGAGTGGATTCCGGAACCATGAACGGTAATCTAATCGATGCGGATGCGTTAGGCTGTAACTACGGATTGATCGGTGAATACCTGTTGGATGAAAAAACCCAAACTCGCCTCCGCGCGGCGATGTCCTATGGTGCCTACCGGTTTGACGGCAGCCGCCAGAGCGTTTCAGCAAGCGCCACCGGTTGGGCGCCGCGCGGGGCGGATTTCGATAATCTGGATGTCGATGCCTTCGATCTGTTCATCGGAGTCGATGGCGTCGCATGGAAGAAGGATACGCTCACCCTCATTCCGTCGGCAGGCATGCGCTACGCGGTGACCAAAATGGACTCGTTCAGCGAATCGACCGGCAGCGCCGCCGGATCTCCGATCGCTCTAAATGTGAAGCACAACCGCCATGAGTCGATGCTGCTGGAACTTGGATTGTTGGCGCAAGTTGCAGTGAACTCCAAGGTCACGCTGTGGGGCGAGAGCGGCGTCAATATCGGGCTCCTGAATGACCAGCGGGTGCTCACCGCAGATTTTTCCAAAGGCAGCCGAAAAATGCACGCGGATGCAAGTGGACTGGAAGACGATTCACTCTACCTCGGTTGCGGCGCGCTCTATCAGTTCAGTGAGAACGTCAGCGCCAACATCGGCTATCGTGCCGATATCCGTTCCGAGGCGGAGCCGCAGCAGGAATTGCGGTTTTCATCGTCGTGGCGATTCTAATCTCGGAAACCGCCACTTCCGCATTGCCTCCCCCCTTCGGACCCTGAGACGCTGCGAAAAGGCCAAAGGCACGAGTCTCAGACATCCTGCCCTACCAACGTGAGACCGCATGTTTACCACGCGGGCGGGGAAATCCGTTGACCCCAAAAACGGAGCGCTGGCTTTAGCCGGCATCTGCGAATGGGCGAAAGAAGCCGGCTAAAGCCAGCGCTCCGTTTTGTCTCATCCCGTCGTTCAAGGTCACCGCGTTTCCCACGAGGTCAGGATGTCTGAGTCTTTCCATTTTCCATGCCTACCAAGCGGTCACTCCGGCGTGGAAGTCGCGGGTTTTCCCGACGCCAACCTGAAAAAGCGCTCGTCCAGTGCCATTCGCCCCTCTATTTTGGCTTCGAAGTGGAGATGATCACCGCCACGCTCCGCGTCTCCATCCACCACAGCCAGCCCAGCAGGATGAAATACCCGGCGAATTCGGCGGCCTTGTGCCAATACTGGATCGGCGCGTCGCCGCCGTGGCAGCCGCAGGAAATGTCGAGGCCTTTGGACCAGGCCCAGCCGACGGAAATAGAAAACACCACCACCAGGCCGGCGACCGTTAGAATGGCACCACGGCGAAGAATTCCCAGCATCAGGCAGAGGCCGGCGATGAGCTCAAGCCACGGCACGCTGTAGGCAGCAACAGCATCCCATGGCGCCTTCACGAGCTGATAGTTGGCGACATCACGGGTGAACCGGTCAAGCCCGCTGCCGAAAATTTTCATCCCGCCGCTGTAAACGAACCACGTTCCTAGCAGGACGCGAGCGATCAAGGCAGCAATGCTGGCGTTCATGAGGAATTAAGATGGGATCGTGGCGACCGGTGATCGCCGCTACGCTGGCTGGAGGAAACGCCGCTGGGCCTCTTCCTCCGGGTTATGTGCCAGCGCCGCGTTCTCCGGCTTGGTATCAGCTAACAGCTCATCGCGGAATTTCCCGATGATTGCCTCCACCGGCCAGGACGATGCCTCGCCAAAGGCGCAGATCGTGCGACCGTCGATCTGATAGGCGACGCTCTCGAGTGTCTCGATGTCAGACGGACTGGCGGTGCCTTCGACCAGGCGATCGGAGATTTTCTTCATCCACGTCGAGCCTTCGCGGCACGGCGTGCACTGGCCGCAGGACTCGTGGGCGTAGAAGGCATTCAGGTTGTTGAGGACCCACGACATTTTGCGGGTATCGTCGAGGACGATGACACCACCGGAGCCAGCCATCGAGCCGCAAGCGGCGAGCGTGTCGAAGTCCATCTGGATGTCCCAGAAATCGAGATCCTTGGTCGTGCCGTCCGGATTCTTGAGTTTGAAGACCTCGTTACACTTGAGAATTTTGGAGGACGATCCGCCGGGAATGACCGCCTTAAATTCGCGGCCATCCTTGGGACCGCCGCACATGTCGTAGAGCAGTTCGCGCATCGTGACCTTGCCGACCTCGACTTCGAAATAACCGGGATTTTTCACATCACCGGAGACGCAGAGGATGCGAGTGCCGGTGTTTCTAGCAACTCCGAGCTTCGCGTATTCATCGCCGCCCATGCGGATGATGTGTTTCACATGGCAGAGCGACTCGACGTTGTTGACGATGGTCGGGAACATGTAGAGGCCGAGTGCGGCGGGGAAATAGGGAGGCTTGATCCGTGGATAGGGGCGCTTGCCTTCAAGCGATTCAATGAGCCCGGTTTCCTCGCCGCAGATGTAGGC
>JBBQDJ010000331.1:0-5090 GCA_038319595.1 Verrucomicrobiales bacterium | reverse complement strand
GCCCGCAGCGTTTCGCGCAGTTTTGGAACCGCAGGTGCCGCCCGGCCTGCAAGCTGGGTGAGCGCCTGGCAGGCACCGAGACGGGCATCGGGAGATGGCGCGCCGAGCATTTCGATCAATGGCTCGACCGGCATGTCCTTGCGCTTCGCGAGGGCGATGCTGGCCCGCTCGCGGACGATCGGCGACCAACTGGCGAGGCGCTCTAGCAACACATCGGGCGGGAGTTGATCGTGGCCACCGGTTGGATCGGAGGTGCTGAAACCGCGGCCATCGACGACAATCCTGTGGGCGAGTTCCGCGTCCAGCGGAGGGGCGGACGATGGCTTGCTGCCGGTGAGGCGGATCGCCTTCTGCGGCATGGCGTAGGCCATCAGGAGAACGCCGGTCATGTCCCAGCCGTTGTGGGCGACGATGCGCTCCTTGGGTGGGCCCGCGTAAGGAAAGCTCCAGTCCCAGTTGCGGTTGAAATCAAGATACCAGGCACCGAACTCCTCCATCCATGCGCCGGTGGCGTTCGGGCCGGCGCGCGACACGCCCGGCATGGCCCAGGTGATGTTGAAGAAATTTCCGGTGTGCCCTTCGTCGCGTTCGCCGCTGTGGGAGGCGGTGCTCATTTTCGCGAAGAAAGCGGTCCCTTCCTTGTTCCCTAACAAATCGAAGAGCACTGCGGCCATGCCGCATTTGCCGTTGTCCTCATGACCCGCCATGTAGGGGGCATGGTCGCCGTAGGGAACCGATCCCTTGCCGATGTAAAAGCGCAGCAACTTCACGCTGCGCTCGATCGCTGTGGCGACCTCGGGATCCTTGACGCCCGCTTCCTTTGCCAGCACCAGCCCGATGGTCATCACCTCCCCCGGCGAGTTCATCATGCCGTAGCCGAACAGCCGGCCATCGGGACCGGCAAACCGGTGCCCCCATGAACCGACCTTGCTTTGGCCCTTCGCGGCCTCCAGCACGATACGGCGCAAGCCGGGCAGAACCGTTTGGTCACCGGTCGCCAGAATGTATTCCGATAGAAAAGTGCTGACGTAGCCATACCACCACACCTGGTATCCGCCTTCCGAGTAATCCGCAGCCCACTCGGCCTCCCTTTTCACAATGGGATGGTATTTCGCATCCCCGCTGGCGAGCAGGCCGAGCGCGTTGAGCGAGCGGCTGATGGCGTTCTGTTTTTTCGCGTAGTCCGGTTCCGCCATCCGTTTGGCGAGAGCTTCGGAAGCCTTTTCAAGAATCAACTTGGACTTGGGGCAATCGTAGGGGGCGGTTGGGCTGTAGCTGCCAAGCACCGGCAATCCGATGACAGCCTGTTCGGTCTTGCCGGCGCGCCAGCGGGTCAATGCGAGCTTGCCGTCGGCGGCCTCGGCGGCGGTTAGAGCCTTGCCGAATTCCACCCGGGCGTCGGATGAGAAATTTTTTCCGGCCACGCCGAGAATCACATCGCCAACCTGCAGGACGCCATCGGCCGGCGAACCTGCCGCCACCACAGTGATGGAAATCTGCCGGGCTTCACGGGTCGCCAGGTGATCGCTGTGCATCCAGCCGCGCGCGCCGGTGGCTCCCAGCGCCCAGTCTTTAACCGCTTCCTTGGGAATGACCTCACCCTTGGTGAAATCCGGGTTGGGCAACTTTGGAGGGGCGGCGTCGAGCGGTCCGCCAATGACCAACCCGAGCAACAAGAAGGACAGGATGAATGGTGTTTTTGTCATTTGTGACTTTTTGTTAGTTATTTGATTTTTAAAGCTGTTCCTCGATTCGGCATTCGCACTTTGTGAGTCACTCGCCGGCCACGACACGGGCTCCTCCCCAGCATCCGCGCATGCCCAGGCTCTTGAATTCCAGAAGCAGGTAATCCGTGTTCCGGATATCGATGTCGATCTTCTTCGGTTCGTCGCCCGGCTTCATTTCTCCGCTGTCCCAAAGCACATGGTCGGAGAACCAGTCGCCGTCGAGGACGCGGAAGCGCCCGCCCTGTTGGACGCTCTTCCTGGCCTCTCCCTCCGCATCCACACCCACCACCGCCAGGAAGCGCCCGGCGCGGCGGTCGGTCATGAACATCATCGACGATTTTTCCGGGCAACCGAGGCCCTTGGGGTAGGTCTCTCCGCCGAGCATGATCGGCGCACCCATGATTGTTAGATCGGCGCGTGGGGGTTGGTTGTCCAGCCAGACGTAGCAGAGGTCACTGAGATAGGTGGTCCCGGGGCGGGTCACGCGGTATCGCTCTGGAGCGAGCGGTTGCGGTGTGGGCAGCGGGTCACCTTTGCGACCGATCCTCAACATCCGTACCCCGTGCTGACCAAGGTCCAGGGCAGTGAAGGAATCCTTGAACTCGCCGAGGTCTTTACGCCCCCAGAGATCGCGCACCGGTTGTGAACCGCTCAGGCCGATTTCGCTCCACTTCATGGTGAGACTGGCCTTGTTTTTGCCCTTGTTCAGCAGCAATACAGCCGTTGTGCCATCCGAGAGTGGCTTGTTGTAAATCTCAAGGTCGCCTTCGTCGCGGACCTTGAACCCCTGCACTCCCCGCGGATCCTGGTTGACGGCGATCACCTCCGGGGCGGTTAGGATCTGACGGACTGATTCGTCCATTTTGCGCAGATCGTTGCCCGCCATCAGCGGGGCGGCGAGGATGCACCACAGGCTGAAGTGAGCACGGTCAGCGGCCTCGCGCTCCTCCTCCGGCAGTACCATGTTGCCGACCTGAAGCATGTCGGGGTCGTTCCAGTGTTCCGGTCCGGCAAACTGCCAAAGGCCATTGAAGGCCGGGTGGATCCGCGTCGATCCGGCCGTGGTCTCGGCGCATTCATAGGCCGAAGTGATGTTCCGCTCGATGTCATACGATGTCCTCCACAGCTGTGCATTGCGGCCGCCGTCCCAGATCCACGCGGCGTTGCCATAGTCCGCGATGCTGAGCACCATCGGCCGCCCGGTCTGGTCAATGGCGGCGCGGAAGATGTCATAGTCGTCCACGCTTGTACGCCCGTTCTTCTCCGCATAGCAGCTGTCCATCTTGATATAGTCCACGCCCCAGTCGGCGAAGCTCTGCATGTCCACATCCTCATGGCCGAAGCTCCCCGGCAGCTTCTGGCAGGTCATTTTTCCCCGGTCCTGATAGATGCCGAACTTGAGGCCTTTGGAATGAAGGTAGTCGCCCAAGGCCTTCATGCCGGAGGGAAACTTCTTTGGGTCGGCCACCAGGCGCCCCTCCTTGTCACGCTCCGGTGCCATCCAGGCATCGTCGATGACCAGATATTCGTAACCGGCATCCCGCATGCCACTTTTTGCCATGATGTCCGCGATCTCACGAATTTGCTTTTCGTCGATCTTCTCATGGAAGCAATTCCAACTGTTCCATCCCATCGGTGGCGTGGAGGCCGGAGCCGCGCCCTGGATTTTCTGTTCGGCCGCCACGAGTGGCATTGCGGCAAGAACCACAAGCAGGGAAATGATGGATGATGACTTCATCGGGTTACTTTGTTTCGCATCGGTCATTTCCGATAGGATTTCCCTCCCAAAATTTCCGTAGTGTGTGTTCTATCGCCTTGATCCAGAAACGGAAGCCTTCCTCGTTCGGTTGGAAGCGTGTCCGAAGCAACTTTGATAAAGTTCATGGTATTGGATTGGATAAGGGATGTCGAAAGATTGATTCGTCAGGAAATCATTGCTTGCCTAGAAGAGTCACCATGTTGTCGGCCAGAGATTTGCCCACGAGGAAGTAACTCTGGGCGCTGTGATTCCAGTGGTGTCCGACCGTGCTGGGCGAGTCCTTGGGATCGGTCCAGAAGGGACGGGTGTCGGTGGAGAGGACGTTTGCGGGTTTCTCGACACCAGCCACCCAAAGCTGCGCTTTTTCCACCGGCGTGTAGTTTTCGTAGGGCGGTTTCGCGACGGGTCCCGCATCGCCCATGCCGGTGGAGGCGATGACGAAAGGCAGCTTTGGATTTCCTAACTCCTTCCGCACGTCGTGGATGAAGTCGGGGAGGTTGTCCTTGTACTCGGGCGCGAACTCCTTGCTGACTCGGTCGTTGAATCCCTGGTGCCAGGCGAAACCCACGATCTGATAGCCCTTGCCTTTCCACTCGGGGAAATGCTCGCCGAGGTTGTCGAGCACCTCGTGCGAATATTCGAAGATCGCCTTGTAGAAGGGTCCTACCTCGCCACCCCGGTTTTTCACCATGGTTGGCGAACGGAAATCGGATGCCAGCGCCCGGCCGCCCCAGGCGGTCTTGATGATGAGCACGTCGTCGGACTTGTAGTAGTCGCCGATGATCTGGCCGAAGGCGAATTCCGGTCCGAACCACTGGTTGTTGTTGGTCAAAGGACCAAGGTTTCCCTTGCGGACGTCGCCGCCGAGATTGCCCGAACCTCCGTTCCTCCACCACAGCTTGACGTCGGGACGGGTTTTCCAAGCGCTGGTTTGAGGCTTGCGTGGATTCTCCAGCAACGAGGCGTAATCATACTCGGGATAGTTTTTGTTATTGATCGCCATCTCGCGCAGGCAGCGCACGCCGCCCTTGATTTCCTTGGGAATGTCCTTGCTGCCTTTCACCCATGCAGGGTTGCCACCATCCTCGGTTTTCCCGTAGCCGACCATGTTCGACTGACCGGCGAGGATGAACACCTTGACGCCTTTGGGATCATTGTCCCACTGCTTGGTTTGCGTTGGCGCCGCGATGACCGGTGTGGATAATGCCAGCAGACCGGTGATGGCAATGACGGCGTGGGTCGTTTTTTGAATCATATTCTGGATCATATGATAAGGTGAGTTTCAGTCTTGAGTGACTTGGATATCGACGAAGATCTTGTCCGTGGCGGTTCCGGTGATGGTGGCGGTGACCGGCACCCATCCATTCGACGGAGTGCCCTGGCTGAAGGTGACAGTCGTGCCGCCGGGGTCGCTCTGCCCGCTGTAGTGGAAATTGGTGAGATCCTTCGACCAGCGATAGGCGGCAGTCACATCACTCGCAGGACTGTTGTTGAGCGGGTGGGTAAAGGTGAAGGTGCCGGCGCCGACGTTCATGACTCCGGGAAGCACACCGGATGTGAATGCACCGGGGTGTGTGCCGAAGTAGCACTCGATGCCATTCGCA
>JBBQDJ010000330.1:0-5096 GCA_038319595.1 Verrucomicrobiales bacterium | reverse complement strand
AGGCCACCACGAAATCGTCCCGCTCGTTAAACCCGCATCGAAAGAGCTCTTCAAAGTCGATGTCGTCGGCCCGATTTGCGAAAGCGGCGACTTCTTCTGTCAGGACCGCGAGCTCCCGGATTTCCATGCTGGCGATCACGTCGCCCTCATGTCCGCCGGGGCCTACGGTTTCGCCATGGCGTCTAACTACAACTCGCGTCCGCTGCCAGCGGAAATCCTCGTTGAAGGCTCGACCGCCACCGTCATCCGCAAGCGCCAGACGCTGGATGACTTGATCGAGGGTGAGCTGTGACGGACCACGAAATTCATTTCGCCAAATAAGGAGAAGGGGTTTGCAACCCCTTGCTGCGAAATCCCGTCTTCAGTTCTCCCGCTCCACTTTAAGAAAAGGGGTTGCAAACCCCTTCACCGTATTTCCCCTCCATCCTTGCTTTCGAGGACCATCCGGAAACACTCCCGCGACAATGAGCGGATGGACGGAAGACACGGTGAGGAAAGCAGCCTCGTGGCAGGCATTCAAGGAGGGGAAATCCCTGCTCGACGGCGGCATGGTGGTCGAAGCCTTGGCGGGAGCCACCGGCTGGCAAGGCACCGTCCGCATGGGAAAACGGCTGATGAAAGTCACCGTCCTAGTGAAATCCCCGACCAACCTCGACACGAATTGCCCTTGCTCCGACAACCAGCGGTCCGGTGCGGTCTGCTGTCACGCCGTGGCCACCGGACTCGCGGCTCTCAAACCCGCCGCCGCCCCCAAACCCACGCCAACGGCCGTTCAAAAGCCCGCCGTTCCGCCCTCAGCCCCGGTCCCATGGCAAATCCTCCTCCCGCTCAACTGGCGCGACGCCCTGAGCCGTGGAAAATTCGCCGCCACCCTCGCCGTGGCAAGCGGCGCTGAAATTTCGCCCGCCGATGACCGCCTGAGCGCTTGGCTCGCCAAGGAGGGCGTGGCCAAAAAGGAAATTCTCAGCCTGAACCTCGACGGTCCACGCGTTCCCGCATTTCTCGAAGCCCTCGCCGACCACCCCCGGCTCGCGGCGGGGAAGGATCGGCTGAGTATCGACATCCGGGCCGGCGAGCGGTTGCGCCTCAGCGAGGCGAATCACCTCCAGGAACAAATCCACCTCGTCCCGGACCCGGAATCCGGTCCCTGGGTCGAAATCGCCGGGGCCTTCTGGCAGATTGACGAGCACTCGGTGACCCGCGTGGGCGAGGGGACCCTTCCGGCGGAATTGACCGCCGTTATGAAGGAACTCGCCGCCGGAAATCCGGTGAAACTTCCCGCGCATCGGTTTTTTAATCACCTCGAATCGTGGCAGGAATGGGTCCATTTCCCGGAAAACTCGTGGCTGGAGCAACTCCATTTCGTCCAAGCCCCTGCCGTTTTCGAGCTGGCGCTGGAGGGCTCGCTCCAGCACCTGGAAGCCCAGCTCAGCGTCCGTTACGGAGCTGCCCCGCCGGTTCCGCCGGGATTGGGCAAGGTCGATGGGCTGCCGCGCCTGATCGGCGATCACTGCGAGGTGCGGGACCTGGCGAAGGAGGAAAAGGCCGCGAACCGCCTGATGAGGGCAGGATTCACGGTGGAAAATTTCTCGACCGGTCGCTGGGTTATGAAGGGGGAGGACGCCATCCTCGATTTCCTCACCCAAGCCCTGCCAGTCCTCCGCAAGGAGTGGACTATCACCGAGGGCGAGCGCTTCGGCCACGTCCAAAAACAGGTCGCCGTCGTTTCGCCGAAAATCGAGATTATTGGCTCGGGCGAGGACTGGTTGAGTTTCGATCTCTCATTTCAAACGAGCGATGGAGTTTCGATTCCTGCCGCCGAAGTCCGCCGCTTGTTGCGGGCGGGGAAGGGCTCCGGAGCTTCCGCAGGGGGGCGGCGATTGATCATCTCGGACGACATCGCCAACGTCATCGATCCGCTGTTTTCCGACCTCGATCTGCGCCAAGAAAACGGTCGTTTCATCGCTTCCGCCCGCTCGGGAGAGCTGATCCGAGAAATCCGGAATAAAATCAATAAGTCACAGACAGAGAGTGATCATGAAGTTTCATTCACATTCAATTCACCGGCCACTTTGCAGGCTGAGCTGCGCCCCTATCAATCTCTTGGTGCAGGCTGGATGTCTGATCGGGTCGAGCGCTTCGGCGGTGCCCTTTTGGCCGATGACATGGGGCTCGGAAAAACGGTTCAAACAATCGCTTTAATCGAGAGTATTTTTCAGAAGGATTTGAGCGATTCGGGAGTCGTGATGGTGGTGGCCACTGCCTCGCTGCTCGGGAACTGGAAGGCCGAGTTTGGCCGTTTTGCCCCGGCCCGGCGGGTCAGAATCCTGCATGGGGCGGGCCGGGATGCGGAGCGGGACAAGGTGCAGCCCGGCGAGGTGATTCTCACCAGCTACGGCACCCTCGCCCGGGATCTGGCCTACCACCTCAAGCGCGACTACCGAGCAGTGGTGGTGGACGAGGCCAGTTTGATGCGGAATCCGGATACCGATCACGCCAAGGCAGTTTCGAAATTGAAAGCCACCTGCCGGATCGCCCTCACCGGAACCCCGATCGAAAACGGCGTGAAAGACCTTTGGTCGATTTTCCGCTTCATCCAGCCCGGCTGGCTCGGCGGACGCGAGGATTTCAAGGATCGCTACGAAACCCCGCTCGCTACCGGGGAATCTCCCGGGGCGGTGATCGAGCGGCTACGCCTCAAAATTTCCCCCTTCATCCTGCGGCGGACGAAAGAGCAGGTGGCTCCCGAGCTACCGTCGAAACTCTTCATCGACGAATTCTGCGACCTCACTCCCGACCAGCAATCGGTTTACAAGGAGCTGCTCGTCGAGGGTCGTAAGCGGGTCGATGCCATCGCCGACTCCGGCAACAAGGGCGCAGCCCGGATGCAAATGCTCACCGCCTTGCTGCGTCTTCGGCAAACGTGTTGCGACCTCGCCCTACTCGGAAACGAAAGATTCAATCAACTGTTGGTGGCTCGGCGCTCGGCCAAGCTCCACCGCTTGTTGGAGCTGATCGAAGAAGCGGTGAACGGAAATCACCGAATGCTCATCTTCAGTCAATTCCAGAAACAATTACAGGAAATCGAGAAATGCATTTCTGAGCGTGGCTGGGACAGTTTGCGGCTCGATGGGCAGTCTCGGAACCGCCAACAACTGGTGGATAAGTTCCAGCAAGCGGACGGCCCGCCGGTCTTTCTCATCAGTCTCAAAGCCGGCGGCTACGGGCTCAACCTCACCGCTGCGGACACCGTCGTCCATTTCGATCCATGGTGGAATCCGGCCGCCGAAGCCCAGGCGACCGACCGCGCCCACCGGATCGGCCAGACCCGGCCGGTGACGGTTTACCGGCTTCTCACCCGCGGCACCGTCGAAGAAAAGGTCGTCCGCCTTCAGGCGAAAAAACGCGAACTCGCCTCCGCCATCGACGAGAACGGAGCCGGCGACGCGGCGGGCTGGAGCATGGAAGAGCTGGAGTCGATGCTGGGTTGAGGAGTGGCTGGTGCGTCTCGCGCCAGAACGTTGGTGGAGGAGTCTCGCCTCCCGTTGGTTTGTTCGAGAGAGACGTCCAATCCTGTCAGTTTAAACATGAAGAGCGAAGAATTGAACCGCAGATGGACGCAGATAAACGCAGATAAAGAGGGATATTTTTGTGATTTTATCTGCGTCTATCTGCGTCCATCTGCGGTTGAAAATTCTTAAACTGTCGGCATTGGGCGAGACGTCCGGAAAACGGGTAGCAATCAATGTCACCCGATTTACCCGAAAATTTATCCCATCCCGGATTCGGGCTTGCGCCCTGAAAGTCGCGTCTATTGACTCCGCCATGGCAGAGATTTCTCTCGGACTTTCATTTGACGACGTGCTGCTGGTGCCCGCTTTAAGCACCATTTTGCCGGGTGAGGCGGACCTTTCCACTCATGTCACCGCTGGCATTCCCCTGTTCCTGCCGGTCGTTTCGGCGGCGATGGACACGGTGTCAGAACACGATCTGGCGATCGCCCTGGCTCGCGAAGGCGGCATGGGCGTGATCCACCGGGCCTGCCCGATCGACGAACAGGCGGCGATGGTTTCGCGGGTGAAACGCTCCGAAAACGCCGTTATTCAGAGGCCTCACACCGTCCGCAAGGAGGATACCGTGGACCATGTCCGAGCCGTCATGGCGAAGAACGGCTTCTCCGGATTTCCCGTGATCGATGGCGACGGCCGCCTCGAAGGCATGGTCACCGGTCGTGATGTCCGTTATCTGGATCGGCTCGACGCCATCGTCGCCGATGTGATGACGCCCCGCGAAAAACTCATCACTGCGCCGCCTAACACGGGCCTCGAGGAAGCGCGCCGGATTCTCTATCAAAACCGGATCGAAAAACTGCCGCTCGTCGATGCCGATGGCCGCCTCGTCGGACTCATCACTGGCTCGGACATCGAAAAACGCATTACGTTCACCAACGCCGCCAAGGACGACAATGGGCAACTTCGCTGCGGAGCTGCCGTCGGTGTCGGACCGGATTGCATCGACCGCGGCCGTGTCCTCATCGCCGCCGGAGCGGACGCGCTCTTCATCGACGCCGCCACCGGTCACACCCGTCATGTGATGGATGTCATCGGAAAACTCCGTGCCCTGTCCAACGTCCCGGTCGTCGCTGGAAATGTTGTCACCGAACAAGGCGCTCGCGATCTGGTCTCCGCCGGAGCCAGTGCCGTCAAAGTCGGCGTCGGTCCCGGATCGATTTGTACGACACGCGTCATTTCCGGTGTCGGCATGCCGCAATTCACTGCCATTCAAAATGTCGCCGGCGTCTGCCGTGAGGCGGGTGTAAAAGTCATCGCGGACGGTGGCATCCGCTACTCCGGTGACATCGTCAAAGCCCTCGCCGCCGGTGCCGACCTGGTCATGTTAGGTTCTTTGCTAGCTGGCACCCACGAAAGCCCTGGCCAGACGGTGCAACTCCAAGGCCGTCGATTCAAAACCTACCGTGGCATGGGTTCTATCGGAGCCATGCAAAAAGGTGCAGGCGACCGCTACGGTCAGAACAGCTCCGGCAAACTCGTTGCGGAAGGCGTCGAAGGCCGTGTCCCTTACAAAGGCCCGTTGTC
>JBBQDJ010000329.1:0-5118 GCA_038319595.1 Verrucomicrobiales bacterium | reverse complement strand
CGCTGGTCATGGAAACCAACAGCCCGGAAAAGGTGCTCATGAAGGCGGCGAACGCTCCGGCACAGGTGATGCCGCTGAGGATGGAGCCCATGATGCCATATTTTTGGCGGATCAGGATGGGAAGCTCGAGGACCACCTTGTCAGGCCCTTTGGAGCCGGTGGCGGCGTAGAGTTCCGGTAGGAAATTGCGGCCCAGCACGCCGAAAACCGGGGGGAAAACGTAGAAGACGCCGATCAGGATCATGACCCACATCGTGGTGCGCTTCGCGGCGACTCCGTCCGGATTGGTGTAGAATCTAACCAAAATATGCGGCAGTCCGGCAGTGCCGCAGACGAGGGCGACGATGAGAGAGAAGGTGTAGAGCAGCGAGAGCGGACGGGTCTGCTCCGGAGTGAGTCCTGCGGCTTTGGCGGCCTTGGTGGTCAGTGGTCCGAAGGGGGCGATCCACGCTTCGTCCTTGGGTGCTTTTTCCGGCAGGGCGAGGCGTTCGTTTTTTGCGGGATCGACGGTCTGGACAATGGCGGGTGGAGAATCGGCGGCGGATTTGTTGAGTGATAGATTCTTCCCGTAGCCGCCATAAACGGAGAGAAGCACGAACACCGGCACCGAGATGGCGAACATCTTGATCCAATACTGGACGGCCTGCACGAGGGTGATCCCTTTCATGCCACCGAGTGCGACATTGAGCGTGATGACCGCGCCGACGACCGCGACCCCGACCCAATAGGGCAAACCGGGGAAAATATAGGCGAGCGTGGTGCCCGCGCCTTTCATCTGCGGCATGGTATAGAAGAAGCCGATGAAGAGGACGAAGCAGACGGCGATCTTGCGGAAGACCGGCGAGTCGTAACGGCCTTCAGCGAAGTCCGGAATGGTGTAGGCTCCGAAGCGACGCAGCGGCCCTGCAATGAACAGCAGCAGGAACAAATAACCGCACGCATAACAGACGGGATACCAAAGCGCGTCATAGCCCGACAACATCACCATGCCGGCGATGCCCATGAAACTGGCGGCGCTTAAATATTCGCCGGAGATCGCAGACGCATTCCAGCCAACAGAGACAGAACGACCCGCGACGAAGAAGTCGGAGGCGGATTTGGAGGATTTCGCGGAGCGGAAACCCATGATAATAGTGATGACCACCGTAATGGCGGAGAAGGCGAGGATCCAGAGATCGATTTTGGAAAAGTCCATGAGGGTCGGAAAATGTTAGGATTTGCGCTTGTTGCCTTCCGCTGCGACACGGACCTCATCGTTTTCCAACGCCATCGACCGGGTGATGAAGTAGCGGGCAATGATCCAGACGTAGGGAAAAAACAGCACGCCGAGAATCAGCCAGGTCATCGTGAAGCCACCGACGCGGCGCGCCATGAGTTCCGGCGCGAAGTAGTTGAGCAGCGGCAGGCCTAGGAGCAGGATGAGGAATGCCGTGGCACAGGCGATAGACAATCTGAGTTGGCGTTTCATCAAACCATGGAGGAATTCCTCGCTGTGGATGAAGTCATCGTGTTTCGGCGGTGTTTGTGACATCGGATCGGTGGGCTTTTGAGTTGAAATGAGAACAGGAATCCACCCCCCATGCGTCAAGCACCATTTCCCCGCCGGAGTGGGTTCCTGCGGGTGATTGACGGCGGCAAGTTCCCGGTTTCAAACCCGGGAAATTCCATTACGGTCCCGCCATGTCGCTGCTCGAAGATTTTTTGGATCCCTCGTTCGTCTCGCTGAAGATCTGCGGCGTGAGGACGCACGAGGATGCTAACCGACTCATCACGCTGGGCGTGGACGCACTGGGGGTGAATTTTTGGCCTGAGTCGAAACGCTATCTGGCGCCGGAAGAGGCGGCTTGGTTGCGCGACATCGAGGGGCAGATCCTGCGGGTCGGCGTGTTTGTGAACGCGGATCCTGAGCTGCCACTGCGGTTGGTGCGCGAGGGCTATCTGGATGTGGTGCAGCTTCATGGCGATGAGTCGCCGCAGGACGCAGTGGCATTTCGCGAGGCGGAGGTGCCGTTTATCAAAGCGATCGGCGTGAAGACGCGGGCGGACTTGGAACGGGCGACTGAATACGGAGCGGCGGCGATCCTGTTGGACGCACATGCTCCCGGCATCTACGGCGGGACGGGCGAGGTGTTTGACTGGGAGGTGGCGTCTGGTTTCCGCAGGGATCATCCGGAATTGCCGATTCTGTTGGCGGGAGGGATCGTCCCGGAAAATGCCGGGCTCGCCGCGATGAGTGTGCAACCCGCCGCACTCGACATCGCATCGGGCGCGGAGATCTCGCCCGGCATCAAAGACTTTCAAAAGATCGCTGCATTTTTTACCGCCCTGCACCGCCGTCCGACATGCTAACCGATTCCCACTGCCATCTCGCTTCCCATCGATTTTCACCCGATGAAATTCCTGATCTGCTCGGACGCGCGCGTGAAGCCGGAGTGACACGCGTGGTCTCGCTGGCAACGAGTCTGGAGGACTTGCAGGCGAACTTGTCGATCGCGGAGCATCCCTCCGTCCATACCTGCATCGGCATTCATCCGTGCGATGTCCACCACGCGCCGGACGATGCGACTGCTCGGCTCGCGGAATTCGTGGGTGACGCGCGCGTCTGTGGCATTGGGGAAACCGGGCTGGATTACTATCACCCCGCGCCTGATGGATGGGACGAGGAAAAATTTCGGGAATGCCAGCGGACGTTTCTGCGCCAACATTTCGAACTGGCTGCCGCCGCGAATCTCAACGTGGTGATCCATACGCGGGACCGCGAAGGCTACGCCTCCTTTGAGGATGCCCTCGCCATTTACGGTGACTATCATACTTCGGTGCGCGCCGTGTTCCACTGTTTCATCGGGCCGTGGGAGAATGCGAAGCGGGTGCTAGACCTCGGCGGACTCGTTTCCTTCGGGGGAGTCGCCACGTTCAAGACCGCCCATCTGGTTCGCGAGACCGCAGGGAAATGTCCTGCTGGGAGTTTCATGATCGAAACGGACTCGCCCTACCTCGCCCCCGAACCGTATCGGGGAAAACGCAATGAACCATCGTTTGTCAGAAAAACCGCAGCGCACCTCGCAACCCTGCGCGGCGAAACCCTCGAAGATCTGGCATTCCACACCGAGCGAACCGCCGCGGCTTTTTTTCGTTTCCGAAGCAATCCCATTGAATAAAGAATCCACTCCGTGACGTTTCATCACGCCGACAACGGAGCTCCCGTTTCCGTTCTTCCCAACTCAAATCCAATCCGCTATTTCCACACCATGACTCCGATCCGTTTCATCGCCCCGGTGCTTCTCGCATCCGCCATCGTCTCCTGCGCACCTGACAAAGCCGACAAGTACGACACCGCCAATCCCTACGGCACCGCCGATGCAGGCGCGGTCAATCCACCCGTCACGGCACCTGCGAATCCGGTCTATGACACTCCCGCCGCTTACGAGGAAAGTGGCGCCACCCCATCGGCAGCAGCCTACCCACCGGTTACTCCGCGTGTTCCAACCGCGGCGGTTCCGGGAGTTCCAGCAGCTCCTTCCAATGGCGCCGCCATCATTCATACGGTCGTCGCAGGTGACACCTTGTCCGGCATCAGTGCGAAATACAAAGTGCCGACCGCCGCGATCAAGCAGGCTAACCGTATGACCACCGACACGGTCGTGCTCGGTCGCAAGATGGTGATCCCACCCGTCCGCTGAATTCGATCTAACCTGCCGCCGCAAGCCACGTGCTTGCGGCGGCTTTCTTTTTTCATCACCATGCGCCGTTACTTTCCACTCCTCTTGCTCCCTATGCTGCTCGGGAGCGTTCTTGCCGAACCATCGCCACCGGCCAAGGAACCCGGCATGAGTCCGCGCGATGTCGCGCTGGACAACCTTCTATCCGAACGGGAATCCGAAGCGGCCCTCGACAAGGTCATCGGCGATGCGCGGAAAAACGGCATCAGCGAACAAGCCATCCTTGAGGCACGCTTCTTATTCCACGTCGACCGCAACGAGGATGCGGCGATCGCCTCAATGCTTCCCGATTTCATCAAACGGGGAGCGGATTTCAAAATCGCGGACTCAGCGATCTTCACCGTCAAGGAAGACTGGCTTGCCGTCATCGAGTATGTCCAAGCCATCGACTCGCTGCACAAAGGCGACAAGGTGGCGTTCAAATCTCACATCACCGAAGCCTTCTGGCTGAGCCCGCGCCAGGCTTCCGCATTCGCGCCGCACATCGACCGCATGCGTCTTGAGGAAAGCATGAAGTCGGTGAAAATCGATTTTGAAACCCGGCTCCGCTCGCTTTCAAACGGCGACGCGGTCGTGCTTAAATCCCTTCTTGAGTCGAAGAAAGCGATGCTGTTCCACTTCTGGTCACCCGCTAACGGCGAGTCGCAGGCCAGCATGCCGGACTACGCGATCACCGCGAAAGCACTCGGCAGCGCAGGTATCGCCATGGTATCCATCCTGCCCGATGACTCGCCGAAATTTCTAACCGACGCGCGGGCCGCGATTCAGCCGCTCGGTGCTAACCCGCCTGGCGCGTGGCTCATCGACCGCAAGGAGAACCCGCTGGCCCTCATGCTGCGCGTGCAAGCGTTTCCCACCTTCGTCGTCATTTCTAACACAGGTGCGATTCTCTTCAACGGTGAACCCGATGACGACTCGCTCTGGGAGATTTTGCACAAGCTCGATCCCGCGATCATCCGTCCAGAGATGAGAGACGGTGAGGACCGCTGAACAAGTTTCTGTTAGGTCGCGTCCAACTGCTCAACAGCTCTCCGAAAAAATATTTCGGATTTCTTGAAAATCGTGACGTTTCAACTTGACGGAAGTTCAAACTACTAGTTTCATCGTCGCTAGCGAAGTGATAACACTTTATGGCGCGGCCCACCCATCCATCCAATCTCGAGCTTCAAGCACTCTCCGTGTTGTGGCATGAAGGACCATCTACGGTGGCCGCCGTACATGAGACGCTTCCTGATAGAAAGGACCGGGCTTACACGACGGTGCTCTCGGTGATGCAGAGTCTCGAACGCAAGAGTCTGGTGAAACGCGAACAGGTCGGCCGGGCGCATGTTTATGAAGCCGCCTACTCCCAGGAAGTCATCGTGCAGCGCGCGACTCACGACTTCCTCACTAACGCTTT
>JBBQDJ010000328.1:0-5120 GCA_038319595.1 Verrucomicrobiales bacterium | reverse complement strand
AAACCGATGCCTTCTGGGCTTTTCAGGAATTCGGTGTTGGCTGACTTCTCTGCGAGGTGATGGGCTCGCTTCACTTTAGCCTTACTTTTTTTGTCCAAGGGTGATTCCGTGGATTGCTCACTTGGGACCGGCCCGCTTGCTGAGGGTTTTTTGGCGGCGTTCAAGGGCTGCACAAAGAACGCAACCACGAGTGCGAATAGTGACAGGATGCTGTGTTTCATGGTAAAGTGTGTGCTTGGACTTTAGGGAGAGGCTCCTGCTCACTGCTTCCCGCCGCTGCCCATCCACTTCAAAGGGAGGGATGTCGCCAGTTTTTCGATTGTCGCCTTCATGGCCGGGTCGTTTGCAATGTTGCGGTATTCACGCGGATCGACCTGGTGGTCGTAAAGTTCCTCGCTCCCATCGAAGTAGCGGATGTAGTGGTAGCGGGCATCGGTGACGGCGGCATTTCCCTTAGCAGAGGACGTCACTGCAACGTGGGGCCAGTGCGCATCCGGATTTCCCAACAGGGGAGCCAGGCTGTGCCCGGCGAGTTGCTGGGGCACTTTTTGATCGAGCCCGCAGATTTCATTCAGGGTCGGATAGATGTCCATGAGGCTGACTGGAGCGGCGCAATTCCGTCCGGCCGTGGACATGGCTGGCAGGCTGATGAGAAAGGGCATCCGGCAGGACTGGGACCACAAGGCACGTTTGTGGAGTTTTTCCTTTTCGCCGATGTGATAGCCGTGGTCGGACCAAAGGACAATCATGGTATTGTCGACATAGCGACTGGCTTCGAGGGAGTCAAGGATCTGGCCGAGAATCCAATCACAGAAACTGATGCTGGCGAGATAGGCCTGCATGACTTCCTTCCAGCCATTTCCGGCCTTCCGCATGCGGATGAAATGCTCCAAATCCTGGGAGTTAAGAATCTTTGCTTTCACCACCGGCGGGATGTCGGAGTAGTCGTCATCGGGTGTTTTCGGAAGTATGATGGAATCAAGCGGATACATGTCGAAAAACCGCTGGGGCACCACGAACGACAAGTGTGGTTTGCTGATGCCATGGACTAGGAAAAACGGCTTTTCGTGCTTTTGCTTTAGCCATCCTTGGGTGTTCTTGAGGATGGCCGCATCGGGCATGGTTTCCATATCTCCGGGAGCCGGACCGATGGCATAGACGCCGGGACCCATGACATTGTTTCCTTTTTTCAGAATCGGCCCGTGATCGCTGAACGGTGGTTTTCTTTCCGTCCATGTGGCTGCCATTCGTTCCTCAGGCCACCAGTTGACGGGGTTGCCATGGTAGTATTTGCCGGTGAGATAGGTGTCGTAGCCGTGGCGCTTGAACTGTTCTTCCAACGCGACGGCGGCAAGGGCGGGGGGAGACTTCATCATGAAATCATCAAGATCGTAGATGCCGGTTTGATAAGGAGCCATCCCGGTGCAGACCGCCACGCGCGAAGGATTGCACAAGGGTGCGGCACAGTAGGCGCGGGTGAAATTAACCGAGCGTTTTGCTAACCGATCGAAGTTCGGCGTCTTGATGCCGGGGTGATTCTGCAGGATTGAGATGTAATCCGAAAGATCATCAACCGCAATCATGAGCACGTTGGGTTTTGGCTTTTCGACAGCCTGAAGCAAGGCGGCCGGTGGCGCTGCATGGAGCGAAAGAGTGACGACGAGCAGTGCAAAAATGAGTTTCATGATATTTCGCTATTTTGAAAAAAGACCAACGGATGAATGAATCAGGCCGGTGGGGACACCGATGTTTTTTGAATTTCCCAACCGAAGAATTAGAGCGTCTCGGAGAATTCACCGACCGAGCGCGGCGAGCATATCATCCATGAGGCGATGGTGTGTCAGGCGAGCATGTCCTTGACGAGGTTGCCGTGAACGTCTGTTAATCGATAGTCCCGACCCTGATGGCGGAAGGTGAGGCGGGTGTGATCGATGCCGAGTTGCTGCATGAGCGTGGCGTTGAGGTCGTGGATGTGGACGGGATCCTTGAGGATGTTGTAGCTGAAATCGTCGGTCTCGCCGATGACGTGGCCGCGTTTGATGCCAGCACCGGCGACCCACAGACTGAAGCAGCGCGGATGGTGATCGCGGCCGTAGTTGTCCGCGGTGAGCGTGCCTTGCGAATACACGGTGCGTCCGAACTCGCCGCCCCACACGATGAGTGTGTCGTCGAAAAGTCCGCGCTCTTTTAAATCAGTTAGCAACGCGGCGGTCGGTTGGTCGGTGTCGTAACACTGGCTCTTGATGTCACGCGGCAGCCTCGCGTGCTGATCCCAACCGCGATGATAGAGCTGGATGAAACGCACGCCACGCTCGGCGAGTCGGCGCGCCATCAGGCAGTTCGCAGCGTAGGTGCCGGGCTTGCGCGACTCGGGGCCGTAGCTCTCGAAGGTCTGCGCGGATTCCTTCGAGAGATCGGCGAGGTCAGGCACGCTGGCCTGCATACGGAACGCCATTTCGAACTGATCAATGCGCGCCTGGATTTCCGGATCCTGATAGTCGGCGAACTTCATGCGGTTCAGCGCGCCGAGGTCGTTGAGCATTGCGCGGCGGCTATCGGTGGTCATGCCTTCGGGATTGGAAAGATAGAGCACGGGATCCTTGCCGGAATTCATCCGCACGCCTTGGTATTTCGCCGGGATGAATCCGCTGCCCCACATCCGTTCGGCGAGCGGTTGTGCATTCGTGCCGCCGCTCGGTTTTGAGATGAGCACGATGAACGCAGGCAGGTTTTCGTTCACACTCCCGAGGCCGTAGGAAATCCACGAGCCGAAGGACGGGCGACCGGAAATCTGGTGCCCCGTTTGCAGCAGCGTCATGGCGGGATCGTGGTTGATCGCCTCCGTGTTCATCGAGCGGATGAGGCAGAGATCATCTGCGTGCTTCGCGGTGAATGGCAGTAACTCGCTCAACTCCATGCCGCATTTTCCGTGTTTGGAAAACTGATAGATGCTCGGTGCGACGGGGAAGCGCGCCTGCTTCGCGGTCATGCCAGTGAGCCGCTGCGTGCCGCGAATACTATCAGGCAGATCCTTGTTGAAGAGATCCCTCAGCCCGGGCTTCGGATCGAAAAGCTCGAACTGCGACGGCGCTCCGCTCTGCGTGAGCCAGATGATGCGTTTCGCCTTCGGCGCAAAATGCGGGAGGCCCGTGAGTCCACTGGCTGCGGACGCACTGCCGGAATTCAACAACGAGGCGAGCGCAGCGGCTCCAGCGGCGGCCGTCCCGCGCGCGAGGAATTGGCGACGGCTGATGTCGGTGGGGAAATGCGTGTTCATTGGTGACAAATATTGGAGTTGAAAATGCGCGCGATGTCGGACATCATGTCGGACATGAAAACGAGCCCAAAGCCCGCGAAGAAAAATGCCAGCCCCGGACCCGAGCCGAGGCGTGAGTTCACCGTGCGCGACCTGAATCGGCACACGGCAGAGCTGCTAGACGCTGCGCGCAAGCATGGGAGCGTCACCGTGCGCAGCCGAGCGGGGGAGACATTCCAAGTGCGGACTGTCGCGCCAAATAGCGCCGCTGACCGGGCGAAAAATTTCGAAGAACGGATGAACAGACACTGGGAGCGCCTGAAGGCGGTGGGATACAAGGAACCCACGCCGGAGGGATGGGCGGCAATCGCGAAAGCCATCGCCGGTGAGTGATGACACCCTACGCGGACACGAATTTTATCACAGCTTTGGTCAGCGGCGGGATGCACCGTGCCGAAACGCATCGGCTGCGAAAAGAGATCTTTGAAAACGGATACCCCCCCTTGCCCGTTACATTCCTCGCTCGAATGGAGGTCATCAACGCCATCCATCTGCAGGTGTTTTTGACTCGGAATGGCGTGCCAGGAATTCATGCAAGCCCGGAGGCGGCAGCGATTGATGAGCTGCTTTTTGTAGAGGAGCTTCAACTCCGCGAGACCATGATCCTGACGGATATTGACCTTGGGATGCTGGGCGAAATTTTCGACACCTTGGTGCGCCGCCACACGATCAAACACGGCTTTCGCGCTTACGACGTCATCCATGTCGCCTCGGCCCTCGTGCTCGGCTGCGACATTTTTTGGAGCTTCGACGCGAAGGCGAAGAAACTGGCGAAGCTCGAAGGGCTGAAAGTGAACTGACCTCATCGTGTTCATTCCTTGGTGACGGTCTCATCGAGGCAGAGCATCGTGCTGGCGACATTGGTCATCGCGGCAAGCACGGCGGGGTTGATCGTCTGCTGTGCGGGCGATGCTTCGCCGGTTTTCAGCAGGCCGGTCGCAGCGCTTGGGTTGGCGGTGAAATCCGTGCGCTCTCGCTCGTAGGCGCGGGTTAGAACTGCGAGTTCGGCGGCACTGGCGTCGCGGGTAAGCAGAACGCGATAGCCGTATTGGATTTGCCCGGGCACGTTAGGCGCGGCGTGGATCATCCGCAGTGCGAGAGAACGCGCGGCTTCGATGTAGGTAGGATCGTTCATCAGGTTGAGTGCTTGAAGGGGCGTGTTAGATCGTGGGCGGCGCACCGCGCAGACTTCTCTACCCGGTGCGTCGAATGCGATCATCGCGGGATGGGGCACGGTGCGTTTCCAATACGTGTAGAGGCTGCGGCGGTATTGGTCCTCACCCTTGTCCTGGATCCAGGTCTTGGTTCCCTTGCCAGCGGTGACGAGTTCGTAAAGGCCAGGTGGCTGATAGGGTTTCACAGATTTACCGCCGACCTTGTCTGACAGTAATCCCGCTGCGGCGAGCGCTTGGTCACGAACAAATTCCGCATGCATCCGGAAGCGAGGGCCGCGTGCGAGCAGTCGGTTGTCCGGATCGGCGGCGATGAGCGCGGGGGTCACGCGCGAGCTTTGTTGATACGTCGCACTTGTGAGCATGAGCCGCAGCAGGTGCTGCACGTCCCAACCGCTCCGCACGAACTCGCCTGCAAGCCAGTCGAGCAACTCGGGATGGCTCGGTGCCTCGCCCTGCGAACCGAAGTCCTCGCTCGTCCGTACGAGGCCGGTGCCGAAGACGGATTGCCACAGCCGGTTCACCGTCACGCGCGCGGTGAGCGGATGCTCCGTGCTCACGAGCCAGCGTGCGAGGCCGAGTCGGTTGCGCGGCGCATCCGGCGCGAGCGCGGGCAGCACGGCGGGCGTGGC
>JBBQDJ010000327.1:0-5150 GCA_038319595.1 Verrucomicrobiales bacterium | reverse complement strand
GCCCTGAGCAACCGCGCGGCGGACTTCTTCACCGGCAAACTCGGCTACAGCCCGGCAACGGTGAATGATCTGCCAAAGCAACGCCGCGAGCAATACGAAGCAAGCGGGCGTGACTCTTTGGTTTTTTCGCTTATGCTGGAGTAGTTGGACAATCCAAAGCCCATGAAAATAAAATTCTGCGGTGCCGCTGGCACCACCACCGGTTCGCAGCATCTGCTCGAAGTCAACGGCAAGCGCATCCTGCTCGACTGCGGGCTCTATCAGGGGTCGCGCAAGCACGCCTACGACATCAATTGCTGTTTCCCCTATTTCGATCCGAAATCGATCGACGTGGTGATCCTCTCCCACGCCCACATCGACCACAGTGGGAATCTGCCGAATCTAACGACTAAGGGATTCACTGGTAACATCTACGCCACCCACGCGACACGCGACCTCTGTCAGATCATGCTGGCTGACTGCGCGCGGATCCAGGAAAACGACATCGAGTGGTTGAACAAGCACCGTAAGAAGGAAGGCTTGGAGCCAGCCGTTCTTCTTTACGACGAGCAGGATGCGGAGCGCTGCCTGCGCCAGTTCGTCACTGTCAGCTACGACCGCCCGATTCCCGTGGCAGAGGGCGTGAGCGTGACGTTCATCGATGCCGGTCATATTCTCGGCAGCGCGCAGGTCCTGTTGGAAATCCACGATCAGGCGGATGGTAAGAAGAAGCGCTTCCTTTTTTCCGGCGACGTCGGACGCGGTGGAAATGAAGTCCTGCGCGATCCGGTGCCGGTCAAGGATGTCGATTTCCTGCTAATGGAGAGCACCTACGGCGGTCGTGAACACGAAGCGCCTCCAGGCTACGGCGAACGCTTCGGCGAAATCATCCGTCAGGCAGTGAGGCGTGGCGGTAAGATCCTGATTCCAGCCTTCGCCGTCGAGCGGACGCAGCAGTTGTTATATGTTCTCCATGAGCTGTTCGAACGCGGCGAGATCCCCGAGTTGCCGGTGTATGTCGACAGCCCGCTCGCGGTGAGTGCGACGGAAATCTATCGACTCCATCCGGACTCCTTCAATCAGGAGGTTTACGAGTCCCTCTTTGAACGTGACAACCCCTTTGGTTTTGAAAATCTCACCTTGGTGCGTTCGGTCAACGGCTCCAAGGCGCTCAATGACATCGATGGCGTCGCGATCATCATCTCCGCATCCGGCATGTGCGAGGCGGGTCGTATTCTGCACCATTTGAAAAACAACATCAGCAATCCGAAAACCACCGTGCTGTTCGTCGGCTACTGCGCGGACAACACGCTGGGCCGCCGCATCCGCGATGGTGAGCGGGAGGTTCCTATCCTTGGCGAGCGCTACAAGGTGCGGGCGAAGATCGAGATCGTCGATTCGTTTTCCGGCCATGCCGACCACTCGGAGATGTTGGAATATTTCAAGCACACCACCGGTCCGAAATCCCGGGTCTGGCTCGTCCACGGCGAACCGGAAAGCGCGGAGAAACTGCGCGAGGCCTTGGTGCCGATGCATCCGGGATCGATCGAAATCGCGGTGCTTGGTAAAGAAGTGGAATTTTAAAATCTGACCGTCGCCAAGAGTAAATCAGGCAGGCCATCTGGCCAACGCGAGCACCGATAAAGGCGATGTCCTAATCAGGCTTCACCTTGGATGGAGGAATGATACCATTTCCCAAAATCAACGTGACGACCTGATCTGGCGCAGCGTGCTTGAAACTAAGGGGAATGGATCTCGGGTCCATTTTCTTCGGCCATGTGACGAGAACAGAAGGGACCGGAGATCCCTTCCACTTATGAACTGTGGATTGCTGCGGCAACTTGAGGGGGAGTTTCATCTTTTGTAGTGGCGTGGCTCATCCGCGTCATTGGTCGGTGCCGCTGCGCTCGGGATAGGGCCGGTCGCCGATCAATTTCATCCAGTCGGTAAGTTCGCTGCGGAGCTTGCGCAGCACCGGCACGAGAGAGGGGTCGGCCACGCGATTGGTTAGTTCAAAGGGATCCTCCTGTTGGTCGAAGAGGAACTCCTCGTTCGTGTCGCTGAGGATGAGTTTCCAGCGCTCACCGCGCGCCATGCGATGGCCTTCGCCGGCTTTGCCTCCGATACCCACGCATTCACAGAACACGGTGTCGCGGTGCGGTGCGGCAGGATCTTTGAGAAGTGGTTGCAGTGACTTCCCCATGATGGGTTGCGGCGGCGCGGTGGCTCCGGTCAGTTCCAGCAGCGTCGGATAGAGATCAAGCTCGGTGACCAGTGCGCGGGTTTTCTGTCCCGGTTTGATCCCTGCGCCAAACGCAAACATCGGCACTCGCACAGATTCCTCGTGCATGGTGATTTTGTTACCAAGGCCGTGCGAGCCGAGGTGGTAGCCATTGTCGGACATGTAGAAGACGATGGTGTTTTTCAGCAAGCCACTGTCGCGTAATAGATCAGCGAACTGGCCGACCTGATCGTCGAGGTGGCTGATGGTGGCAAAGTAAGCGCGCGTGAAGGCAAGCATCGTCGCTTCATCGCGCGGCGGTCCAGAGGAGAGATGATCCATGTTGTTCCGATAGTCTGAATCGCGATAAAATCGCTGCCCCGGACGTCCTTGGTTGTTGAGGCTGTCGCTGGTGGGTTGAACGAGAAAATTCTTTCCGAGATGAATAGTCGCTGGAGGATAGAGATCGAGCCATTGCTGCTCCGGCTTCAGCGGCACATGCGGTTGACGCGGTGAGAGCCAGAGGAAAAATGGTTTGCTGGCAGTCTGTTGGGTTTTGATGAATGCGGTAGCACGTGTGAAGATTTCCACGTCATCATAGCCCCCGATTTCAGCGCCCGCAGCAAAGCCATAGGTCTGCGGCTCGCCGAGGTGCGATTTGCCGAGCAGCGTTGTCGTGTAGCCAGCTTCATTCAGTCGATACGGCAGTGTTTGATTCGCGTGGGGAGCCCCCGTGAGGTAAGGTGCGAATGCTTTGCTATCCAATGCACGGACCCCGTGCTGTTCAGGAAACCGGCCCGTCATCATGGAGGAGCGGCTGGCGGCGCAAATCGGGCTCGCGACATAAGCGCGCTCGAACGTGATACCGCTGGCTGCCAGGGCATCGAGATGCGGCGTTTCTACCTCGGGGTTATTGTAACCAATTCCCCGATAGGTTTGGTCGTCGGTGAAGATAACGATAATGTTAGGCTTCGCAGGCGAGGTTTCAGCGGCGTGGACTGCCGTCATGGGAAAGATCAAAATGACAGCGATGAGGGCAGGGATAATTTTCATTTTTATAAATGCGTTAGGCCAGTGGAATGTTTACTGGTCTTTATTCGAGTCCGCCTTTTTTCTTTTCTTGTTCGCGTCTTTGGTCGTGGCGGGCAAAGGCAAGCCGCGGGACTCGCGGAGAAACTCGACCATGCGTTGCTCGTAGCCGGTCATGTTGCCGCCATTGGCGGGGAGTGAATCGAGCGCGGTGGCCAATGGCGCAAGGTCGGCAGCGGACCAGTCGAGGATATTGAGCGCCGTGAGGGTGGCGGGTGAGTGTTGCCGCAGGATGTCGGCAAAAGTTTGCTGTGCGATTTCCGTCTTACCCGATTGCAATAGAACCCACGCGGCCATTGCGCGGATCTCGCCGCAAGGATCGTTGAGCAGGCCTTCCAGTGCAGTCTGGGTGACGGCGTCCGCCTTGCCTAGCATGAGGAAACCGACAACGCCCCAGTAGCGAATCGCGGAATCCTTGTTCTTCAGGAATTCGGTGAGGCGCGGTGTGTTCGCGGAGTCCTTCGCCAGCGCGAGATCGGCGGCATCGAGATAAGCGAGCAGGTCGTAGAGCTTCGGATCGCGCACCATCTGATAGATGGTCGTGTGATTTTCCGAGGCCCGGCGCTCGCGCTCGGTCTCGGGCAGCAGGGCGGAATCGTGGATGGCGAGTTGCCACTCGCGGAGCTTGTATTTCAGAGTTTCGAGCGTCTTCTGATGCTCGGGCTTGCCGGCGAGATTCACGACGTTATCGGGATCGGCATCCATGTCATAGAGTTCGTCCACGGGCTTGAGCTGGAAGAACTGCCCGGTGACTTCGTTGGTGCGCTGATGCTTGTTCGCATCCTCCCAAGTGCGCATGGCGACCATTTTCCAAAGATAGTCCTGATGCTGGCTCCACGGCACGTAAGGCATGTAGTTCTTGATGTAAACGAAGCGTTTATCACGCACCGCGCGCTGATTGTCGAAGCGCTCGTCCATCCGTTCGCGGAAGCTGAAGACATAGGGTGGTTCGGGCTCGATGTGGGGGCCGAGGAAAATGTGGCCCTGCATCACGTCTGGGATTTTTGAGTCGGTGAGGCTCAGCCAAGTTTTCGGTAGGTCAAGGAAACTGACGAGGCGATCGACCGTCGTGCCGGGTTTCTCGGCGGGCCAGAGCGCTTTGAATTTTTCCGGGATGCGGACGATGAGAGGCACGTGGATGCCGCTGTCGAAAAGGAAGCGCTTGCTGCGTGGTAGCACTCCGCCGTGATCGGAGTTGAAAACGACGATGGTGTCCTCCGCGAGTCCGGCCTTCTCCAGATCGGCCAGAGCTTTGCCGACTGCGGTATCCATATTCTCCACAGCATCATAATACTTCGCATAGTTCTGACGGATACCTAGTTCGTCCGGGTGATACTTGTGCAAGGTCACCTCGCTTGGCGAATGCCGGGTGTGCGTCACATCGCCCTGCGCCTGGCTTTCGTGTGACTCACCGAAGTTGATCACTTGGAAAATCGGCTGTCCGGATTTCCGCAAATCCCAAGCGTTGGATTTGTTGCTGTCCCAGCAAGCACCGTCATCACGGCCACCGATGTTGTAGTCCGTCTTGGTGTGGTTCGCGGTGAAGTAGCCGCCTTCTCGCAGGTAGTCGGGATAGTATTTGATCAAATCATGCGGAATGGCGTAACGGCTGCGCATGGGGTGGGTGCCCGTCGAGATCGAATTGATGCCCGTGATCCACGTGCTGCGCTGTGCGGCACAGACCGGCGCGCTCGCGTAAACATGCGTGTAGCGGAAGCCGGATTTTGCTAATGCGTCGATGTTTGGTGTCTTGGCCTTCGGATTTCCGTAGCAACCGATCCAGTTGACGTTAGAGTCCTCACAAACGAGCCAGAGGATGTTAGGGCGCTCCGCTGCTTGGCTCGTCGCGTGAAGAATTAGG
>JBBQDJ010000326.1:0-5169 GCA_038319595.1 Verrucomicrobiales bacterium | reverse complement strand
GCCTGGGTCTCGGGAAGAAATCCCTTTTTCGGGGCGATTTTAAGAATCCGCATTGCGGGTTGATCGCCGGGCAGGGAAATGGTTACGTCCAGCGAATGTTTGGAAGCCCATACTATCAACTTTTCCGGAGAATCGCCCCAGCGCAGACCGAACGGGGGCTCCAGAACTCCTTGGGCCAGCCCGCCGCAGGCCGTCATGACCCAAGCCACGAGGCAGAAAGCGAACCCACGAATCATCCCGCACATGGCCAAAGAATGGGGATGTTCCGGCCGTTTCGCAAGGCGCGATCGCTTCGCCGCGGCTTCTTGATGGTGGAGGCGATGATGGGACTCTCCCTCCTCACGGTCGTCGGGCTGTGCATGCTCCAGCTTTCCCTGAACATTCTCCATCCCAGACAATACATTCTGGAGCAGACCGTCACCGATGCCTATTTGAGCTACGAGCGGGCGTATGCGGAACGCATTCCCTTCGAGAACCTGCTGGCCGCCGATTCGCCGTGGCCGACCTATCCCGCCCTCACCTCGACGGTCGTGGAATTCGGTAAACTGCCAGGCGGCAAGATCATCTCCGGAACCTTGGTCCGCACCCGGTTTCCCGATTCTGGAAATTACCCGATCGACGGCGGCTCCGGCACCGTCACCACGAATCCGGCAGGGATGAAAATCTGGCGCGCACAAAGCGTCGTCACCTTCAACGTGGGGAAACGCACCTACGCGAAAACCCGTTCCGTACTCCGTTCCCAATGAGAATCACCCGTCATCGCTTGCGCCGGGGGATGACCCTCGTCGAGCTATCCATGGCCATGATTCTGGGGATGGTAATCTCGGCGATGACGCTGGCCCTCTTCAACCAGCAGCTCGCCTTCCTCAAGATTTTCAAGGCTCAGAATTTCCTCGTGGACGAGGCTCCGGTCATCAGCATGTATGTCAGCCAGATCGTGGGAAAAGCCGATCGCTTCCGGCTTCACGACTCGGTGACCGACGCCCTGGCCGGCACCAATCCACGCCAGACAGCCTCGCCGGTGGTCGTGCTGAACTACCGCCAACCCGACGGCACCATGCGGGCCACCATCCTTTCCTTTGAAAACCGCGGAACCGGACTCGCGCTCTACTATTACGTCGTGCCGGTATCGGGGGTTCTTGGAGCCCCGCAATGGGCGGTGACTAAAGTCCCATCCAATGTCTCTTTCGCCATGGTCTCCGGTGTCCTGCGGATGACCTTGACCGGTCCTAACGGCGAGGAAATCACCTATTCGGGAACCATGCAGCAATGAGAACCTCACCCGTCCAGCGCCATCCACATGGCTATATCTCGTATTTTCTGGTGCTCACCACCACCATCATTCTGACCATCCTCATGGTGAACGCCTACCGGCGCGCCATGACGGCGCAATCGGTGCAAAGCGAGGTCCAGCTTCGGGTGGACTACAGCGAAAAGGAAGAGGCACTCCTCCGGGCCATCGTGGCGATCGCGCCGAACCGGGCGATCCGCGCGATGCAGCAGGATTCCAACGTCAACCAGACCAGCCGGGATGCCGTCAGTTGGCGGACCCTCTTCACCAATGCCCTCGATGTGGCGAACACAAGGGCTTCTATTTCTAACAACCTCGTCGCTTCTCTCGCTATCCCTAATCTCAGGCTCTCCAACACGGGGGACTCCGCGCTGGCAAATCCGGAACGGATCTTCACGGCCATTTCCACGGACACCGGCTATGTCTCTAGCGGAAACAACCGCAGCCTCGGCACCGGCTACCCGCCACCGCTCACGGTCAGCGATACGACAACCTCGGATCGCGATAAACTCTATCCGATCATCTCCAACCAGAAGATCTACGGTTCGCTCGCCCAATCCGAAGTCGGCCTCAGCGTCACCAGCTATCCGAATTTCAACCTGCTGAAATACCCCCAAATCAACTTCGGCTACGCCAAGCCCGGGGATGACTTCGTGGCGAAACGCAACTGGTGGGCCTTCTCGATGGATGTCGGCGGCAACGACAGTGCTATCACCAATCTCCCCCGTAAAAAGCGGAACTTCGTTCTCTCGATCTATGAAATCCCGTCACAGCTTTCGATCTCCGCGTCCTCGTTCATGTCCCTCGGCCAATACGCGTCCGGCGATGTGTGGACCAACGTGAACATCGTCGGCGGCATGTTCGTCGGTAAGGCGGCGGTGGAAGGGTCGACTGCCATCAACGCCCTGTCCAGCCGGCGGGGAATGACATTTTCGAGCGGCACTACGATCGGCGGGCAGAGTTTCTCCAGCAACCCCTTCACGCCAGGGGTCCGCGAGTCCTATCAGATCACGCAGGGGGCGTTCTTTCCGGTGTCGCTGGCCTCCGAAAGCGGTCGGGCCGCCTTCATTCCGGTCAGCCGTGGTGCGGAGTTTTTTGACCGTTTCTCTAACACGGATGAAACCAATGTGCTTTCGACCACCAGTTGGAACAACTACAGTATCGGTGCGATGCAGTGTGGCATGCGGCTCGATGTCACCGGGGTGGCGAGCTCGACTAACAGCACCCCGACGATGCTGAGGTTCCAGTATTATTTGAGCAACGGCAGCCGGACATCGATGTTGATGCCGCTGACCACCGCGACGCTCACCACCTTGCCGGCCGGGTATGTGAAGGTCTGTGACGAAAACCAGAGTTTCACTTTCGCCAATGCGGTGGACGTCGCCTATGGAATCAGTGGCGGCTTCACCTTCAGGCAGGGCTTGTCGGGGACCATCGCTTTTAACAATTCCACATTCGGAGATCCCAGGGTGGGCTTGCTCAAGGCCGGTTATTGGCGGCCACGGGCACCCTTCGAGATCAAAACGTTGCCAAGCACCGGCCAAACCTGTGTTGCCGTTTATCCGACGCGGATTCCATCCTTCCTGACCACCATCGGCGCGGCGAGTTCTGCCACTAACAGCTCGCTGGCGGTCAATGTGGACTATTCAAGTACCGGCCTGAACGACATCAACCGGAAGCCTTATATCCCTTGCACCGGCAACGACTATGGAGTGATCCTGAAGGAGTGCGGCGATTTAACCGGATTCACCAAGGGTTTCTCGCTGGTGACCAACCTGCGGCTCTACATCGGTGATGATTTCAATATCGTGCCCACCACCCCGCCGTCCGGCTACACGCCCGCGGTCACCGTCTCGAACCCCACGGGCCTCTTTTATCCTCCCTGTTCGCTGTTCGCGCCGGAAAAAAGGTATGGCGTGGATGTTGATCCTTTTGCGGTCGTCGTCGGAGGACAGATCGGTTCATTGGCCAGCGACACAGTGAGCTCGCCGGTGCGGCCCTTGGATTCGAAAAATATGAGTGGAAGCGCCATCGGTGCCAACAAGATCACGGTGAACCTGCGCCCCATTGTTCACCCGGTGGAGCTCCCACCCATCACGATGATGAACTGGCTGGTATTGTTGGAGGAGCGGAAGAGCGAGTATTACTAACTTCGGGCGGTGTTACTCCTCCATGTAGAGAATGCGGCCGCAGTCTTCGCACTGGGCGATTTCCTTGCCCGCCTGCACCTTCATCACGGTGGAGGCGATTAGCTTCATGTGGCAACCTTCACACTTGCCATCGCGCAGCGGCGCTACGGCGAGGTTGTCCTTGCTTTTCATCAGGCGGTGGTAGAGCGGCAGGATGCTTTCCGGTGCGGTGGCCAGCAGCTTTCCGCGCTCGGCGAGCAGTTCCTTTCGATCCGTTTCCATCCGTTCATGGCGCTGTTTGATGGTGGCAAGATCCTCCTGGACCAAGGTCCGCGTATGGGCGAGTGAAGCCTCGGCGAGTTTGTTAGCGTTGCGGAATCCATCCACCTCTTCCATCGCTTCGAGCTCCCGGGTTTCGAACTCATCGAGGTCCTTCTCGTAGCGGGTGATTTCATGCCCGAGCGCCACGAACTCCTCGTTTTTGCGGGTCTCAAATTGTTGCAGTTTGAGTCGCTTGATCGTGGTTCTGCGGGTCTCAGCATCGAGCTCGATCTTTTTCACCCGCAGTTCGCAGTCGAGCAACGCCTGATGGGTCTTCTTCACCGCGGCTTCATCACCCGCCAGCTTCATTTTCGCCCGGGCTTCGTCCTGGGGTAGTTTTTCCAAATCTTTTCCTAGGGCGCTCAGCCGGCGGTCACGGTCCTGCAGTATCAACAACGCTCGCACTTCATCTTGCATGCACGTTGGGTAAACGCCCCGGCGCGGGGCGGCAAGGATTGCTTATGCGTGGGATGGATTCATCGACCCCGGATTCTCCTCGGGTCAAGTGGTTGAATATCACTTATTTTAAAAAATAAGGAAGAATGTATTGAATTCCTTGAGATTTTTTAATAATCTCGCCCCGAAATGACTACAAATCACTCCTTGTCTGTTCCATTTCCCCCGACCCGCGGCACTGCGGGTATGAAAAAAAACCTCCACGGCCAGTGCACGGGCTGGAAACTCGCCGCCCTTCTGTGTTGTTTGGCGAACCCGGTGATGGCCGCTCAATTCGGCGGATTCACCTACGTCGACAACGGGAGCACGGTGACCATCACGGACTATCCGACCGACGCCACCGGAGCGGTGGTCATCCCGGAGACCATTCTTGATCCGGTGACGCAGCTTGAAGATACCGTCATCGGGATCGGATTTGAGGCGTTCCGCGATTGTACCCTGATCACCAGCGTCTCGATTCCTTCCGGGGTGACGAGCATCGGAAACAATGCGTTCTATAATTGCGGTTCGCTGGGCAGCATGTCGATTTCCCCGTCGGTCACTGGCCTGAGTATCGGGACTTACGCGTTCTACAACTGCCTTTCCCTGACGTCTGTCTCGCTGCCCTTCGGAGTGACGAGCATCGGAGCCAACGCATTCTATTTCTGCAAGGGGATGACGAGTGTGTCGATCCCGACGAGCGTCACCAGCATTGGTCCAGGCGCGTTCTACAGTTGCAACGGCCTGACCAGCGTGGTGATTCCCTCCAGTATCACCAGCATCGCCGGTGGAGCTTTCTACAGTTGTAGCGGCCTGACCAGCATCACCATTCCATCCTCGGTGACTGCCATTGGAGTGGATGCGTTCCGCTATTGCAGCGGCCTGACCTCAGTGACCCTGCCCCCGAATCTCCTGAATCTGCAGACCCGGGCATTTGCCAACTGCCGGCGGCTGACGACCGTCTCGATCCCGGCCAGCGTGAGCACCATCGGC
>JBBQDJ010000325.1:0-5182 GCA_038319595.1 Verrucomicrobiales bacterium | reverse complement strand
AAGGCGACGTGCTGCTCGCCATCGATGGCCAACCCATCGACCGCAGAGGTTACTATCAGCATCCGGCTTACGGCAGCGTCTTCTGGGGCCATCTCGTCCGCGGGGAAAAGTCCACCGGCGACACCCTCACCCTGTCCCTCCTGCGCGATGGACAACCGCTGGAGATCAAGGCCACGCTAACCCGTGAGGAAGAGAGCTCGAAGCTGGTGCCCAGCTACACATTCGGCAAGGCCCCCAATTTCCTCGTCAAAGGTGGATTGGTCTTCCAAGAACTCACCCGCCCCTTGTTAGAAGCCTATGGCAAAAACTGGCAGAGCAGCGCGCCGCTGGATTTCCTCGACGCCCTGCAGAATCCCGAGAAATACGAGGATAAGATGGATCGCGTCATCTTCCTCAGCGGATCCATTCCCACCCCGGCCACCGTCGGCTATGAAAGCCTGCGCAACCTCATCGTCCGCAAGGTCAACGGCAAGGAAGTCCGGAACATGAAAGGCCTCATCGAGGCCTTCAACAGCAACTTGGGAGAACTCCACTCCATCGAATTCGCCGAAGAAGACTTCAAGGTCTATCTGGACGATGCCGTCGCAACCGAAGTGGATTCACAACTCCTCAAACGCGGCATCAACCGACTCTCGCGCGCGGAGTAAGACTTTTTGAGTTTATTTCTGGGTGCTTTCCGACTCTCGAATCCAGCGCTCCTGAAATCATCCGGGAACTCGGAGGGCCGAAGTCTGCAAAAACACCGCAGGCCGGTCGGAAGCCCACCTACCGCGTCAAAGTGACTCGGCCATCGCGTCCCAAGTGCGACGAATTCTAGCATTTTCCCGAACACTCGGTCACGAAATCACGGGCGGAAATTTCCGCTAATCCATTGATTTACAGCGAAATGAAGAATCTTTGAAGTTCCTTGCACGGATCTTGCGAAGAGGCGGATGTAACAACCATCCACCACGAATGAACTTCATCCAAAGATACCAACCCGCCCTCGCTTGGGCCAACGAACTCGACCGCCTCTTCGACCGCAACGTCTTCAACTCAGGTCCACTCGCCGCGCCTCGTGAATCATTTCACGAATCCGAAACCAGCTGGATCCTGCGCCTCGACTTGCCGGGATACAGTAAGCAGGACATCACTCTAACCGTCACGGACCGCACCTTGCAGCTCAAAGCGGAGACTCCGCCCGCCCGGCCTTTCGGGGGAAAAGTCGAACACCAGTGGAAGCTCGGTGACGATGTGAACGAGTCCGCAATCACCGCAAGTCTCGAAAACGGAGTCCTAGAACTCACCGTTCCGAAACAGCCGAAAGTCGAAGTGAAACCCGTCCAAATTCAAATCAACTAACATTAAAATTCAATCACTCATCACCATGTCCACTTGCAATCGCACCGCTGAAATCGCCTCAACCCGCGAACCTAACGAAACCGTTATCCGTCCCCGCTTCACAACGAGCGAGGATGAGAACGGAGTCACGCTCCACATCGCATTACCCGCGGTGCCGAAGGAAAATCTCAAACTAACACTGCTTGAATCCAACCTGAAAGTCGAAGCCCGCCGAAGCGACGGGACACCGGAAACTTGGAAGACTCTTCGCGACAACGGAGTGGCCCGCCGCTGCGGCTTAGACATCCGCCTGACCCGGCGCTTCGACGGAACCAAGGCGACCGCCACCCTCGAATCCGGCGTGCTGACTCTCCGCGTGCCGATCCGGGAGGAAGCCAAACCACGGCAAATCGCAGTGAACTGAAACATCTCCAATTGGCGGATCATTCAGTAGCAGGCCGGCGTGGGGGACAGTGCGATGGCATTGTTTTCCAGGCCGGTCTACGCGATCAACAAGAGGCGTTGACGTTTTCCCAGTAATGTTCGTTTAAACGGGAGTTTGGAGAAATTAAACCACAGATGAACAGGATGCACGCAGATGAAAGAAGGATACAATCCTACAAAATGGCCTGATATTTTTGGTTTTCATCTGTGTTCTCTATCTGTGTTCATCCTGTCCATCTGCGGTTAAAGAAATCTTAAGCTGGCAGCACTGGACGACTCGCCCCTTATTTTAAATGCCTAACGCATCGTCCTGTCCAGGAAATCGATCGCTTGGTTGATGGCATCCATTGGAAACAGGAACGCGGCCACATGGTCGCGGCCTTTGATCCAGTAGGTTTCATGGGGAACCTTGGATTTCTCCAAGGCGTTGATCATCGCCCACGCATGCTCGCGCGGGACCAACGTGTCTTCGATGGCATGATAGACGAAAGTCGGCGGACTGTGGAGAGTGATGTAATTCACCGGTGATGCCTCCCGGAATCGTTCGGGAATTTCCTGTCGTTTCCCGCCGAGAAATTGTGGCACCAGATCGCCTCCCGGATAAAGTGAAAGGTCGCTTGGCGTGCCCCCCGCCACGACGGCATGGATGTCATTCCCGGTGTAGGCCGTCATCGCCGCGAGATAACCACCGGCGGAATAGCCGAATGCTGCGATGCGTTTGGTATCGATCTCTAACTCCGCCGCATGATCGTGCAGCCACCCGACTGCCTGCCGCATGTCATCAACCGGTGCCGGATAGATGTATTTCGGTGCCAATCGATAAGTGACATTGAGCACGACATACCCGCGTTTCACCAATTGTTTTGCGATCGGCTCCATCTGCCAGCGTCCATCTTTCCCCGTCCAACCGCCGCCATGGATGAGCAGCACTGCCGGGTGCAAACCTCCAGCGCGCGGGCGGAAGAGATCGGCAGGGACCTGCTCCGGCCAGTTCTCCGGAGTATAAATGAGGTTGCGGGTGACGGTGTAGGTGGATTTGACCGAAATGATTTTCCTTCGTCCCGACAGCTCGATGGGGCTGCTGCAGCCAGCAAGCATGGCCGCCGCGGATAGAATGAGGATTGAGATCAAAGAGCGAAGCATCGTGTTCACTTTAGCGGGGATTCGCCGGACGTTCACACAAAATATTGGACTAGCAGCTCAAATCGTGGAGCGTGGCATCCTGAGGCGGAACGGCCTCGTCGCGAACTTCCCAGGTCGAGTCTTTTTTGATGTCCAGCACGGAGTCATACTTGAGCCGCGACTCACCGTTTTTCGAGAGCACCACGACTCCGGTTCCTTGTTCGGAAAGCATGTCCATGATGCCGGTGATCTGAATTTTCGCTAGGGAACTGCCAGGACGATCCAGAAAAACGAACGCCGGTTTCGCGATGAAAATCCGCGCGAAGGAAAGCAGATGCTGCTCGCCGATCGACAACATGTCGTCCCAGTTTTGATCGGTATCAAGGCCGCTCGAGCGGGTGATGACATCCTCGACACCGAGCCTGAGCAAGATTTCCCGGATCACCTCATCTGGCACCAGTTTCTCCATCCCGGTCCGAACCAGCAGCGCGCGCAAGGTGCCGGGTGGCAGATAGGGACGCTCCGGCAGGAAAAGGATGTCATCGAGGCTGGGGCGGATGATTTGGCCGCCACCACAATCCCAGATCCCGGCGGTGGCCCGGAACAGCGCCACTTTCGCCGCCTCGTCGGTGCCGGTCACCAGCCAGCGCTTACCCCGCGGGATCACGAGGTTCAGATTGCTGATGAGCTCGCGTGTCTTGTCCGCCGAGTGCAAGGTCACGTTCTGATAGGCCACGCGGTCGGGAGACTCCTCGACGTGGATCGTGCATGGGGTGAGCTGGTTCGCTTTCTCAATCGCATCCTGCAGCGTATGCAACCGGGCGGTCACCGCAGTGAACGCGGAGATCGACTGGAACTGGGTCACGATCAGGGAGAAAGCCCCTAACAAGGTGGCAAACGCCATCGTCGATTGGGTGATCACCCCGAACTCTTTTTCGCCCCAGATGAACATCGGCGCGATGATCAATGCTGGGATGATCTGGATGAAATAGTTGTAGCCGTTAGTAAAAAAGCCGAGGTTGCGGTTGATGCGGATCAAGCGGCGGAAATTTCCTGCTAGGGCGTCAAGGCGCTGGTTGAGACGCACCTTGAAGCGACCTTCCCGGTGGGCCAGTGCGATCGATTCGGCATTTTCCCGCACGTGGATGAGATCGGCGCGGAAATTGGCCTCCATGTCGAGTTGGTTGTAATTCAGGCGGATCAGCGGCTTGCCCAGGATGATCGTCAGCACCGATCCGCAGACGGCATAGACCACCGCCACGCCGAACAGGAACGGGCTGATGCTCCACAACACGCCGGAAAATGAAATCGCCGTCAGCAGGCCGTTCACAATCAGCAAAGTGAACGATAGCGTCGTGGTGGTGAAGGCCCGCACATCGTCGGCGATCCGCTGGTCTGGATTCGCCACCAAGTGCGAGGAGTCCAAGCGGTAGTAAGTTCGATCCTTCAAATAGGCATCGGTCAACCTGCGGGTCAGTTGCTCACGCCACAGGATTCCCAAGCGCTCCTCGGTGAACCGGTAGAAGACCACCACCACGGTCGAAGCCAAAAAAACCAAGACATAAAGCAGCGACTGATGCTTGAAGACCACCAGGTTTTTATTCTCGATCGCCGACATGAAATCCCGGCCAACATAGCTGTTGATCACGTTCAACCCGTTGATTCCCAACATCAGCAAGACCAAGGTCACTGAAAAAATAATCGCCTTCGGCCCTTGATCTGACCTCGCAAGCATCCGCAGCACCCCCCGGAATCGCTTCCAAGTGGTGCGGGTGATTTGGATTTTTTCGCTGGGCATTCCGGTCCTATCGTGACGGCTGGAGACGGCAGTTAATAAAGAAAACTTAACTACCTCCCGGGGGCGAGATGACAAAATCCCCCGCCAATAGCAAAGCTAATCCAGAAATTTAGGGGGAAAAAGCAGCCGCCGCCATTCCGTGATTCCGTAGGTCGCCGCCGACTTCCGGAAAAGGATGCCCCGGATTTGCGATCGCTCACTTGGAATTGTCGCGAAATAGTCACCCGTCCTCGTTTGCCTGAAAACCAGATGATTCAGGTGGACGACTGCTGATGCTTGGGAATTTTGAGGCTGGAGGAAGGAATGAGTCCGGCCTAAAAAGCCCCCAGCCTTTCCTCCCCGCCCCATGCTCGCCTTTTCATCATGCTGGAACAACAGCCGCCACACGGACGGTGAACCAATGATTGAGGAAATCGTCGATCTCGGTTTTTCCCATATCGAGTTGTCGCACGGGATGACCATCGCCAAGCTGCCCGGGATCAAAAAGGCCTACGAGCG
>JBBQDJ010000324.1:0-5193 GCA_038319595.1 Verrucomicrobiales bacterium | reverse complement strand
AATCCCTTTTTCTTTGAAAGCTCCGCAAACCCAAATTCCAGCGATGTGCTGCTAAACCATGAGTCTCCAGAGTATATTCAATTTGTGAATCCGGGGGACCTGCGGGTGGCTAAAAAGACCTGTGGCGATTGCCATGCGGAGTCCGTCGATCACGTCAATCACAGCATGATGCGGCATGGCGCGATGCTGTGGGGAGCGGCGGCCTACAATAACGGCGCCTATCCGGTGAAAGATTCGATCTTCGGTCAGGCCTACGGTGCGAACGGGGTTCCTCTGGCCCTGAAGAGTCCGATCAAGGTTTCGCCGGAAATGCGGAGAACTAAGGGCATCGTGGATGAAATGTTTCCGCTGCCACGCTTCAATGTCTCACAACCAGGCAATATCCTCCGGATCTTTGAAAAAGGCGGAACCAAGTTGAGCGAACTCGGGAATCCCGATCCTACCGAACCACCAGGGAAGCCTTTCCGCCGCTTGGGAGAGCGCGGGCTTGGCACACTTTCACGCGTCGATCCTGTCGTCATCGGCGCGCACAAGACACGCCTGCACGATCCCTTGTTGGACTTCTTTGGGTCAAACGACCGCCCCGGTGACTATCGTTCCAGCGGATGCACCGCCTGCCATGTCGTTTATGCCAACGATAGGTCGCCTTCGAATTCGGGTTGGTATAGTGCCTTTGGAAATCAAGGTTTGTCGTTTAATCCAGATCCGATGATTTCGAAGAAAGAAAAAGGCCATCCCATCGCCCACAAGTTCACCCGCAGCATCCCCTCCAGCCAATGTATGACCTGCCACATGCACCAAGGTAATTTGTTTGTGAATCCCTACCTGGGATACACATGGTGGGATCAGGAATCGGACGCCGAGTTCATGTATCCGAAGCAGCAACATAACCCGACGGATGAGGAAATGGTGAAATCGCTGCGCAAGAATCCCGAGGCTGCCGCCGCGCGGGGATTATGGGGCGATGTCAATTTCCTAGAGAAGACCGCTGAGTTGAATCCAAAGCTCAAAGAGACTCAGTTCGCCGACTACCATGGTCATGGTTGGGTGTTCCGAGCGGTGTTTAAAAAAGACCGAGAGGGAAATTTACTGACCTTGAAGGATGAGAAGATTTCCCACGACGATAAAGACAAGTTCAAGAAGGCGGTACATCTGAAAGACATCCACCTAGCGAAGGGAATGCAGTGCGTCGATTGCCATTTCCTCAACGATATGCACGGCAACGGCCTGCTCACTGTCGAGCCACGGGCAGCGACTGCGATCACCTGCATCGATTGCCACGGGACAGTGAGTAAACACACCACTCTCGTCACTTCGGGAGTAGGCGGCACGCTCACCAAGGAAGGGAAAATAAAGCCCGTGGATCTCCGCGAAAGCAACACTCCGTTTGGTCCCCGGTTCTCTTGGAGCGAGGATGGCAAGCGGCTGATTCAGCAATCGTCGATGGAGAAGAACCTGCAGTGGGAAGTGCCGCAGACTCTCGATACGGTCACGCCCGGATCTGACCACTACAACGTCATGAGTGCCTACGCCAAGACTCTCAGACGTGATGGGAAAAATTGGGGCGCCGTCCCCGATGATCCGAAAAAATGTGCTAAGGAACTTGCCCACAGCAATGATGCGATGGACTGCCAGACCTGCCACACTTCATGGGCCACGAGTTGTTTCGGCTGCCACCTGCCGATGGAGGCTGATGTCAAAATGGCCGCGAATAAGTTTGAAGGAACCACTTCCCGCAACTTCAGCTCATACAATCCGCAAGTGGTGCGCGACGATGTATTTATGCTCGGCCTCGATAGCACCGCCAAGGGCAACCGCCTCGCCGTCTTGCGCTCTTCCAGCGCGGTGGTCGTCGGCTCGCAAGGAGCAAACCGCGAACAGTTCTATAGCCAGCAGCAAACCGTCTCCTCCGAGGGATATTCGGGTCAGGCCTTCAATCCTCACTTCGCGCACACCACCAGCGGAGTTGGCACGACGAAGAACTGCTCGGACTGCCATATCTCGGAGGGTAATGATAACAACGCGATCATGACACAGCTCCTTGGATTCGGCACGGGTACCGTCAATTTCTTCGGCAGATACGGCTACGTCGGCACCGAAGAAGGAGTGGAAGGTGTCGTCTGGACCGAGCGAACTGAACCGCAGGCCGTGATTGGCAGCCACCTGCATAAAATTGCCTACCCGGACAATTACAAGGCACACCTCGCAAACCAATCGAATCTGAAAATCGCCTACGACAGCCATTCCAAAGGCGGTGCGCTCGATCTCCAAGCGCGCGGTGAATACCTCTACGCCGCACTCGGGAAGCATGGCTTCGGCATCTTCGATATCGCAAACATCGATAACAAGAATTTCTCAGAGCGTATCGTCACCACGCCGGTATCACCCCTCGGACAAGACACGTTTATCAAAACCGCCTACGCCACCTCCGTGACGCTTCCAAGCACGTTGATCAACGACCCCAATCGCCATCGACTACCAGAGAACGAGGAGCAACCCATCGCCGCCTATCATGGTTACGCCTTCGTGACCGATCTCGAAGAGGGCCTGATCGTGGTGGATGTCGCGACGCTGATCGATGGAAACCCCGCGAACAATTTCATCAAGCGCGCCGCCACCTTCAATCCTGACGGGAAATTGAAAGGCGCACGTCATGCCTGGATGGCCGGGCAATGGCTCTACATCACTACGGCGCAAGGATTGGCCGTTATCGATGCCTCGAACCCGAAGTCTCCGGTCTTCGCTGGCGGCTATTCAGGCCCATTCCTGCAAGGCGCCCGTCAATCCACTGTCCAGTGGCATTACTGTTTTGTGACCGATGCCGAGGGTGTGAAAGTCCTGGATGTTTCAAATCCCGCAAAGCCTTCTCCCATTTCCGGCGCGTCCGTTTCATTGGGCAATTCGGGAGGTTTGTATATTGCTAGAACTTATCTCTATGTCGCCGATGGTGCCTCCGGCTTGGCGATCATCGATGTGAAAAATCCGGAGAAGCCGCGTCTCCTCAGCCACTTCACCGCCGGCGGAAAACTCACCGACGTGCGTGATGTGCAGATCGGTTCGGTAAGCGCCTCGATGTATGCGCTCGTTGCCGACGGCCACAACGGCCTGCGCGTCCTGCAAATGATTTCGCCGGAGAACGTGCCCGGCCACATGGGCTTCTCGCCCAAGCCCGAGCCAAAACTCATCGCCACCTACCCCACCGAAGGTGCCGCCCTCAGCATTTCCCGTGGCCTTGACCGCGACCGCGCCGTGGATGAAAGTGGTCACCAAACCGTCGTCTTCGGGCGGCGTGGTGCCCGCCCGTTTCATCTCGACGAAATGAAACCTTTCTTCCACATGTCAAACAATGGAGAGCAAGGAACCCACAATGGGCCGATCTACAAAGTTTACGATGTGAAGCATGGCGAAGCGGATACACTCCTCAACGCCTACGGAACAACGATCAAGCGCACCCTTGATTTCACGACTCCAAAATCCGCCGAACGGGAAGAACCAACTCCCTACCGAGGCCGCTTGAGACAGCGGCGAGCACCCGAGGGAATGAAATGGTAAAGTTGCTTTTTGCGATTCTCCTGAAGTCTCTTTACCCTATCATTTCCATACACCATGCGCACTTTCCTCTTCCTCGCACCTCTTACACTCTGCGTTCTCAGCTCCTGCAAGGACGATGAGATCCGCACCTACAAAGTTGCTACTGATTCCACAGCGGAAACTCCCGCGCTGCCTGTCGGCGATCCTACGGTTGCTGCTCCGAAGGAAGAACAACCGAGCGCAGCGCAGGCAGGCTCAGTCGTCTGGCAGGCTCCTGGGGATTGGAAGCAGGAGGCTGCCGGCCAGTTTCTCACTGCGGCATACGCCCTGCCAGATGGCGGACGGGTTACGGTCTCGAAGCTTGGCGGTGATGGGGGAGGGCTCGCCGCAAACATCAACCGCTGGCGCGGTCAACTAGGCTTTGAGCCGATCGATGAAAAAGCCGTGGCCGGCCAGCCGCTCAAGGTTGCGGATTCCGACGAAGAGATGCTGCTCTTCAATCTAACTAAAGCGGACTCCGCCGAAGACTCCCCAGGGATTCTTGCCGGTGTCCTTCCTCTCAAGGCCGAAACCTGGTATTTCAAATTCTCCGGTCCTGCCGGTGTTCTCCGGAAATCCGAAGGCGTCTTCATGGAATTCCTGCGCAGCGTCCGCATCGCAGGCAGCGAAAAGAGCGCACCCGCACCCATCCCGAGCGGCGGGAAGAAAATCCATGTGACGACGCCCGAAGGCTGGACTACCAGCGAAGGTAGTTCCATGCGTGTCGCCAGCTTCAGCATCGTAGGTCCGGACGGAAGCTCGGCCGATGTCTCCGTCATCCCACTGCCCGGCGATGCCGGCAGCGTCCTCGACAACGTCAACCGCTGGCGCACCCAAGTCCAGCTCGCCCCCCTCGCTTCCGCGGACGATCCCTCCCTTGGAAAAAAAGAGCAAACCTCCGCCGGCGAAATTTTCATCAGTCATATGACCAGCACCGAGCCTCTGGCGGATGGCAAAAAGACCGCCATCGGCACCGCCATCCTCAAGCGTCCAGGGATGACCTGGTTCTTTAAGATCACCGGTGAAGCGACCCTCGTCCAAGCGAACCTTGAGAAATTCAACACCTTTGTCCGCTCCGCCACCTTTTGAGAAGAGAGTTGATGGTTAATGGTTGATTGTTGATAGAAAGAACGAGATCAGAAAACGCTTTCATGCATCCACTTTTCTCACCATCAACGATCGACTATTTCGCTCAATCCCCGTCCATCTGCCGGTTGAATTATCTTCCTCTTCTCCCGATCAATGATTTCTAGATATTTCAAATTTCTCAGCTCCCTTCGTCTAACCGTAATCCTTCTGGGTTTCGCAATGGTGTTGATCTTCGTTGCCACCATCATTCAGGTCGAGTTGGGCATCCATGAGGTGCAGGCAAAGTTTTTCCGTTCATGGATCGCCTGGTGGGATGTTATGCCTGGAGTGAAGAAGTTTCCCATCCCCATCCCCGGCGGGACACTGCTCGGCATTCTCCTCATCGTCAACCTCCTCGCCGCACACAGCGCGCGCTTCAAGCTCCGCTGGAATAAGGCGGGCATGATTGTCATTCACTCGGGGATTCTGCTGATGTTGTTAGGAGAAATCTTTACAGGACTGCTTGGGCGGGAAGCGCAGATGATCATCACCGAG
>JBBQDJ010000323.1:0-5207 GCA_038319595.1 Verrucomicrobiales bacterium | reverse complement strand
GGCGACCACGTGGGCGGATTGAGGTTTTTTCACATCCTCGGTTTTTTCATCCGCCGCATCCATCGGCGCGGGCGGAGCGTCTTTCACAATGAGGCCGTCCCCGCTTTCGATGACGATTTTCGGCCGCAGCGGCGTGACTTTAACTTCCTTCTCGAGCTGCTCCATCCAGCGGTTTCGATCTTCCGCGAAATTCGACCAATTCTCGGCCAATTGATCACCGACGATCGGCATTTCCGCCACCCATTGCGGTGCTTTCTCGGGTGCGGCCATCAGCCACTTTTTCGTGGCATCTGCCAAATCCTTACCGTCCTGGGCGATGCTGAAGCCGATCAGAACGATGGGCCCCGCGAGGATGACGGTCATCGTCAGGGTGACGAAACACGCCGCCAAAGTCCGCGATCCCCGGAACCAGCGAGTGAAACTCCGCTGCAGGGGATGCAGCGAATAGGCCAGGATGATGGCCCACATCAGGGCCGTCATGAACGGCTTGAGAACAAAAAAGCACCCGATCAAAAGCAAAAGCAGCGCGACGCCACCCAGCAAAGGCTCGATCTTGAAGTTTTTTTCCGTTTCTTTCGACTCCATTGACTGAGGAGAGGCTAATCAGTTTTTCCGCCAACCGCCAGCCACTTTCACGATGAATTTTGAAGGTCGCGAGGAATTCCGACCTGCATGCTCAATCGTCAATTCTTGCTTCCTGCCAAATGCCACAGCTGCGGCAGGATGTGGACAAGGTTTTGCGGAAAACCCGATCAAACTTTCCAAACCGGAACCACTCTGGAACGGCGGATTTTTTGGTCCTTGGTTGCGAGGGTGAGCTTGAGGCAGCGCGCGGTAGCGACGATCAACCGATCTGCCGGGTCTCGATGGAATCCAGCGGGCAGACGATTCATTTCCGCGACGATGGCTGGAGTGATCGGCTGAATTTTCACCGTCGCGGGTGATGCCGCGATTCTCAGCCATTCTTCGACCGATTGGTGAATCACCACCCGCCCCAGATCCACGAGTGTCGCGAATTCCCAGAGGCTGATATCGCTTAAAACCGGACGATTCTCCGGTGAAAGTGCATCCAAGGCATCCCGCTCAGCCTGACTGAGATCCGGGGAGCCGAGCATCCACCAGATCCAGATGTGAGTGTCCAAAACCGGCGCAGCAGTCATCTGAGTGCGTCGATTTCAATTTCCGAAAGCACTGGAGCAAATGGATCAGCCGTGTAGGAGCCAGTTCCGCGCAGGCCGAGCCACGGCTTGGCCGGCTTCTCAGCAACGACGCGTGCGACCGGTTTCCCTCGTTTCGAAATCACCAGATCCTCCCCGGATCTCTGAACTTCGTCGAGCAACTGCAGGCACTTCGCCTTGAACTCCGTGGCGGTAATTGTTTTCATGTGACCAGTCTAAATGACCAGTCATTCAAGACAAGGAAGATTTCACATTCACCCCTTCAGCCACCCGCACGCCTGTTTCGCGAAGTAGGTGAGGATCATGTCGGCACCGGCGCGTTTGATGGCGGTGAGGGATTCGAGGACGATGGCCTTTTCATCGAGCCAGCCGCTGGCGGCTGCGCTCTTGAGCATGAGATATTCACCGCTGACCTGATAGGCCGCGACCGGGAGAGTGGAGGTCTCGCGGACCTTGGCAATGATATCAAGGTAGAGACCGGCGGGCTTCACCATCAGCATGTCGGCGCCCTCGGCCTCGTCGAGAAGGGTTTCACGGAGGGCCTCGCGCGAGTTGCCAGGATCCATCTGATAGGTTTTCTTGTCGCCGTCCTTGGGCGCAGAGTCGAGCGCGCCACGGAACGGACCATAGAATGCGGAGGCATACTTCGCGGTGTAACTGAGGATGGAAACATGGGTGAAGCCTTCATCATCGAGTGCCTCGCGGATGGCGGCGACCCGGCCGTCCATCATGTCCGACGGCGAAACAATGTCGGCTCCAGCCCGGGCATGACAAAGCGCCTGCTGGCAGAGGACGGCGACGGTTTCGTCGTTGAGGATCTCTAGGTCGCCGTCTTCGTCGCGCTGGACGATACCATCGTGGCCGTCCGAGTTATAGGGATCGAGCGCGACGTCGGTAATGACGCAAAGTTTCGGATGCGCGGCCTTCAGTGCGCGGATGGCGCGGGGGACGAGCCCTTCATCGTTAGAACATTCCTCCGCATGCGGGGTTTTTAAACCCTCTTCGATTTTCGGGAAAAGCACGATGGCCGGAATGCCGAGCGCGTAGGCTTCGCCAGCCTCTCTAACGAGTCCAGCCAACGACCAACGCGTGACTCCGGGCATCGAGGCAATCGGCGTGTCCTCGGCGTCTTCATGGAAAAAAAGCGGCAGGATGAAATCCGCGGGCGCGAGGGTGGTTTCCCGGATCATCGAACGGATGGCGGGCGTGCGGCGGTTGCGGCGGGGACGGCTCATGGGAAGTGGAGGGTGGATGGTTGAGAGTAAGAGGATGAATCAATGAAAGCAGGGATGAATCTCGCAGTCCGTTTTGAAGGTTCTTTTTCTGCCTATCAACCATCAACTCTCAACCATTGACTTCCCGGCGATCGCGATCGCATTCGCGGCGGCGTATTCACGGGCGTGGCTCAGGCTGATCTGGATCTCGGTGATGCCGTTTTGTTGGGTGAACTCGGCGGCAGCACCTTGGAGCAGCAGTTTCGGTGCACCAGACGGATCACGAATGATTTCGAGATCCAGCCATCCAGCCTGGCCGCCGATGCCGGTGCCGAGGGCCTTGGATACCGCCTCCTTGGCGGCGAAGCGGGCGGCGTAGTGGAGCGCGGGCTTGTTCTGAGCCTCGCAGTAGCTCCGTTCGCTGGCGGTGAAGAGTTTCGCTAGAAATGGCTCACCAAGACGTTCGATGGCGGAAGCGATGCGCTCCACTTCCACCACGTCGATCCCGATTCCGAAGATGCGCATGGTTAGACGGTGTAACCGGCCATCAGCTCCTTCATTTCCCTGACTGCGGCAGTCAGCCCAACGCGGGTGGAGCGGGCGATGATGCTGTGGCCGATATTGAGCTCGGCGAGGTGTGGGATCGTTAGAATCTGCGCGATGTTGGTGTAGTTGATGCCGTGACCGGCGTTGACCTGGAGGCTTGGATACCCTTCCTTTGCAGCGGCGATGAGGCGATCGAGCTCGACTTGGACGGCGTCGCCGGTGGCGTTGGCGAAGGCACCGGTGTGGAGCTCAATCATGTCGGCACAGGCTTCACCGGCGGCTTCGACCTGCTTGAGGTCGGGATCGATGAACACGCTGACGCGGATGCCGGCGTCCTGCAGCCGGGCGATCACCATGCGGGTTTTGTCAAAACCGGCGAGTACGTTGAGGCCGCCTTCGGTGGTGATTTCCATGCGGTTTTCCGGCACGAGGCAGACGAACTCCGGCTTGAGCTTGAGGGCGATGCCGACCATTTCCTCGGTGACTCCCATTTCGAGATTGAGGGGTAGTTTGATTTCCTCACGGATCCGATAGGCGTCGGCATCCTGCATGTGGCGACGGTCACCGCGGACGTGGATGGTGAGGGAATCGGCACCACCGGCGATGGCATCGTGGCCGGCGAGCACTGGGCAGGGTTCGGCATTGGGCGAGCCCGGCGTTTTCGCATAGCGCGCCTGACGCAGGGTGGCGATGTGGTCGATGTTGACTCCGAGAAGCAAGGGCATGGCTGGAGATAAACCCACCGACCTCTTGCTGCAAGACTCTCTTGGAAATCGCTCAAACGAGGGATTTCGGCGACGGCTGGGTCATCGACGCGCTTCCGCAAAAACAGTTGCCACTCGGATCGTCCGGGATACCCTCGCCGCCCTATGATCATTGCACCGAAGATCCGTGGATTCATCTGCACCACCGCCCATCCGGACGGTTGCGCCAAGCATGTCGCCGAGCAAATCGCCGTCGTGAAGCGCCGCGGGTTGATCGAAAACGGCCCCAAAAAGGTGCTCGTGATCGGATCCTCCACGGGCTACGGGCTGTCCTCGCGGATCGCGGCGGCCTTCGGGGCGAACGCCGCGACTCTTGGAGTGTTTTTCGAAAAACCCGGTGAGCCGGACAAGTGCGGCACCGCCGGTTGGTATAACTCCACCGCCTTTGAAAAAGAAGCCGCCGCTGCCGGACTCTATGCCCGCTCGTTCAACGGCGACGCATTTTCCGATGCTGTGAAGGCGGACGTCATCGCCGCGATCAAGGCGGACCTCGGTCAGGTCGATCTTGTCGTTTACAGCCTCGCCTCGCCCCGCCGCACCGATCCGAAATCCGGTGAGGTTTACAAATCGGTGCTCAAGCCCGTCGGCGAAAGCTACACCGCCAAGAATCTCAACACCACCACCGGTGTCGTCAGCCCGATCACCATCGGGCCAGCCGAAGGCGATGACGTCGGCCAGACCATCGCCGTCATGGGCGGGCAGGATTGGGAGCTGTGGATGGACGCGCTGCTAGAAGCCGGGGTTCTGGCAGAAGGAGTAAAGACCGTCGCCTATTCCTACATCGGACCTTCGGTGACTTGGCCGATTTATAAAAACGGCACCATCGGCAAGGCCAAGGAAGATCTCGAACTCGTCCAGCGTGCGCTCGATACCAAGCTCGCGCCGCTCCACGGCAAGGCGTGGGTTTCCGTCAACAAGGCGCTCGTCACGCAAGCCAGTTCGGCCATCCCGGTGGTGCCGCTTTACATCTCGCTTCTTTACAAAGTCATGAAGGCGGATGGCACCCACGAGGACACCATCGAGCAAATGGACCGCCTCCTCCGTGACCGCCTTTACAACGGCACCCCGCAACCCGACGAAGCCGGTCGCATCCGCGTGGACGACTGGGAAATGGACGACAAGGTCCAGCAACTCGTCGGCAAGCGCTGGGAGGAAGTAACCTCGGAAAATCTAGCGGAACTCGGCGATTTCGAGGGCTATCAGGCAAGTTTCCTGCGGCTCTTCGGGTTCGGTCTGAGCGGGGTGGATTACACCAAGGATTCGGACCCCTCCATTGGCGTGCCCTCCATCGCCGCCCAGTAGCCGGAGCCGCCGGACACAGATCTGCTAGATCACCGTGTGCTGCCAGAAGATCACTGATTCATCCACGTTGGCGATCAACCGGACGTTGCTGTCCTGTGAAATGACGAAACCGATCACCTCCGGTTCCACCGAGCACAATCGATAGACCGAGCGGTGCCGCGTGCCATCGCTTTGGACATTCCACGGGACGATTTCGCTTCCTT